>CAMLJW010000068.1 GCA_946480485.1 uncultured Streptomyces sp.
ACGGCGAGCTCGCGGAACGTGGGTCCTTGCGGGGTGAACATCGTGGTCAGCTTAGTCACGGGGGGCTTGCCCGCGTCCAGGAAGCGAGCCATCGGGAAGAGGGTTGTGCGGGCAGGGAGGTTGCCCGGGAAGTCCTCCAGGTACTCGACGTAGCTGGACGCCGTTCCCGCCCTGTCGGCCGTTTCCTGCCCGGGTCAGGCCGAGTTCCTCGCGTCGTTGGGCGATACGACGCCCGATGTCGCCCCCGCGCGGTGCCCCCGGCCGCGGACGCCACGTTCGTTGGTGGTGGCTGTTCGGACAGGTCCGATCATTTCCTCCTGTCAGGGCGTCCTGAGCGTCAGGACATCGTGCTGCTCCCCGCCGAGGACGACCTTGAGCGCGCCGGTTTCGGCCGCCCGGGAGAAGACGTCGTACGCCTCCTCCATGTGGTCCAGGGGCAAGATGTGGGTGACTATGGGCGACGCGGACAGTCGGCCGGCGGCCATCATGCGCAGCAGGGTGGGAGTGGAGTACGTGTCGACCAGGCCGGTGGTGATCGTCACGTCCTTGATCCACAGGTCTTCGAGGTGCAGGGCCACGGGCTTGCCGTGCACACCGACGTTGGCCACGTGCCCGCCGGGCCGCACCATGCGGGTGCAGGTCTCGAAGCTCTCCGGCACGCCGACCGCTTCGATGACCACGTCCGCCCCGAGCCCTTCGGTGAGGTCGTCGACCAGCTGCTCAGGCTCCGTCATCGCCTCGGCCACGGCGTCCGCGCCAAGGTGCTTGGCGGCGTCCAGCCGGGCGGGAGCAAGGTCCACAGCGATGATCCGTTCGGGCGAGTACAGCCGCGCCGTGACGATCGCGGCGAGCCCGACGGGCCCGGCCCCGACAATGGCGACGGTGTCCCCGGGCTTCACCCGCCCGTTCAGCACACCCACCTCGTAGGCGGTGGGCAGGATGTCGGCCAGCAGTACGGCGTCCTTGCTGTCCACCGCGCCGGGCAGCAGGTGAACGGACAGGTCGGCGTGGGGCACGCGGACGTACTCGGCCTGCGTGCCGTTGATCAGGTGGCCGAGGGTCCATCCTCCGCCGTCGCGGCACTGACCGTACATTCCTTCCCGGCAGAAGCGGCAGCGGCCGCATGCCGTGATGCAGGAGACCAGGACCCGGTCGCCGGGCCTGACGGTGCGTACGTCGCTGCCGATTTCGACGATCTCACCGACGGCTTCGTGCCCGAGGACCGTGCCGGGGCGTACTTCCGGTACGTCGCCCTTGAGGATGTGCAGGTCCGTACCGCAGATCGTGGTCGTGTCGACGCGGACGATCGCGTCGGTGGCGTTTTCGACTTCCGGGTCCGCGACGTCCTCCCAGGAGGACTGTCCGGGGCCGTGGAAAACCAGTGCTTTCATGACGATGCCCTTTCCTCGGGTTCCTCGGGTTCCTCGGGCTCCTCGGGTTCCTCGGGCTCCTCGGGTTCCTCGGGTTCCTCGGTTTTCCTGCGTGCCCGTCGTCCAGGACTACGGGCCTCGGGCGGGTCGAGCAGCCCTACCTATCCATCCTGACCGGGACAGATGCCATCGGCATGCGACGGACGTACCCGTTGCCCTTCCGGACCGGGTCGGCCGGGCCTGGCGGTAGCGCGAGTGATGTGGTGTGCTGAAGGCGACGGGAAGGACCCGACACAGACGCGGGGAAGCGGCCTGCAGCCGCGCACCGCGCAATCAGGATCCGCGAGAAGCGGATAGGGCCCTTCCCGCCCTGCATGGCATGGCACCGCGGCGGACAGAGCCCGTGGCGTACACCGCGCAGACACGGGCCCCCATCACGGCGGGTGCCTGTCCACGGCCCGTCCACCCTGGACCCCGCCCCGCTCTGGACTTCGCTCCGCACCGGCCCCCGTCCGCACCAGCTTGCCCGCACCAGCCCTCGTCCGCGCTGGACCAGCCGTGCCGTGCGGCGCAGGCTGGGGATGAGCCAGCAACGGCCCGCCCCTCCGCCTTCTCGGTACGGAAGTGATCACGATGAAAGCCAAACAGTGGAACGTTCAGATCTTCATCACCGAAGAGGGCGACGACACCCACGCGCGTGCTGTCCTGACCACCCGGGGCACGTCGACGGTCACCGGGAGAGGCGCGGCTCGGCGCAACCCGATCGACCGCCCCATCCCGGAGATCGGCGACGAACTCGCCGCCAGCCGTGCCCTGGAGGACCTGGCCATCCGGCTGCACGACGTCGCCTCCGACGACATCGTGCAGCTGACAGGCCCCGCCGAACCGCCGTCGCGCACCCGGTGGAGCAAGTAGGCGGCCACCTTGCCACGCAGGGTGTACCGCTCCGACCGGGCGGCCCAAAGACTCGAGACCGGCGACCGGAGACCCGAGACCGGAGACCGTGACCTGCGGCGAGGGGACGAGCTCTGCGGACGCCGCGCCCTTCGCGCTGGTGTTGCCGCGCTCCCTCATCTCCGTCACCGTCGACATGTGGATGAAGCACTCGAAACCCACACCGCACCCGGCAGCCGCGCGGACCACGACGGCACCGACGATGTCGGCGGCCGCGCCGCTGACGCCACTCGGTGCACCGACCCCGAAGGACCGCCCCGGATGTCACCTCTCCCCCACCGCCGACGTACCGCCCCGCTGGTGCTCGCAGCAGCCGCTGCGCTGCTGCTGGTACCCGCGTGCGCCAACGGGGACAACGAATCCCCTTCGACCCCGACCAGCCCGGCGGCCACCAGTCCCGCGTCGCCGTCGCCCAGCCCGGACACGGCGAAACGCATCACGACGAAGAATTTCGCCTTCAGCCCAGCCACCTTGACGGTCCGGGCCGGCGAGAAGGTCACCGTGGTCAACGAGGACTCCGTCGCGCACACGGTGACCGCCACGGAAGGCAAGGCGTTCGACACCGGAAGCATCGAGGGCGGTCGGTCCGGCACCTTCACCGCCCCGTCCGCGCCCGGCAGTTACCCGTTCGTCTGCACCTTTCATCCGTACATGAAGGGCACCTTGATCGTGCGCTGAAAACCCCCTTGGTCGGCCGGTGCGGTGCGGGCCGTACGGGGCGATCGCGCGGGCGAGGCCCAGTGCGCACAGCGAGACCCTCGGCACCGCGGGCGGCGTCCAGGGCGGCGCCGCCCGGCAGTTGCCGCGTGTGATGCCGACCCCGCAGAGGGTGTGGCGGAGCCCCTAGGGGGTCGCCGCTCGCCTGCACCGGACTTGGAGGTGAAGGTCCGCCTCCGGCGTAGGATCGGTGGCCGATATCGGTTTCGTCACTGCCGGGGACGGCGGCTCGGAGGTGGCCGGAATGCGGGAGTTCCAGCGGGGCGCGGTGCGGTTGCACATCCTCCATCACGCGGCCGAGGGCGAGATCCACGGCGCTTGGATGACGGAAGAACTGGGCCACCACGGCTACCGCATCAGCCCCGGCACCCTGTATCCGACGCTGCACCGACTGGAGGCGGACGGGCTGCTCGCCTCCGAGCAGCGTGTGGTCGACGGCCGCACCAGGCGGGTGTACCGGGCGACCGAGGCCGGGGAGACGGCTCTCACGGAGGACCGCGAGGAGCTCAAGGAGCTGGCCCGCGCGGTGCTCGGCGACGACGCGCCGTAGGTCCGTGACCCCGTGCGCCGTATCCGGGGGACGGGGCGTCTACCGCTCCCGGCGGCGGGCCATCATGCGGCGGAGGAAGTAGGCGGCGGCGCCGGCCACCAGTACCGCCGCGCCGGAGATCACCGAGGAGAGCGGCAGGGCGAACGCCAGCACGAGGCAGCCAGCCAGACCGAGAACCGGAATGGCCCGCGCCGGGCGGCCCTCTGCGGGGGTGAGGGTCCAGGCGGAGGCGTTGGCGATGGCGTAGTACGCGAGGACGCCGAAGGAGGAGAACCCGATCGCCCCGCGCACGTCCGCCGTCGAGGCGAGTACGGCGACGGCGGCCCCGACCGCGAGTTCGGCGCGGTGCGGCACCTGGAACTTCGGGTGGACGGCAGCCAGTACGTGCGGCAGGTGGCGGTCGCGTGCCATGGCCAGGGTCGTCCGGGAGACGCCCAGGATCAGCGCGAGCAGCGAGCCGAGCGCGGCCATCGCGGCGCCGACCCGGACCACCGGCGCGAGCCAGTCGGCGCCTACGGCCCGTACGGCGGCCGACAGCGGCGCGGCGGCGTCGGCCGACCGCTGCGGGCCCAGCACCGCCAGGACGGCGATGGCGACGACGGCGTAGACGGCCAGGGTGATGCCGAGCGCGAGCGGGATGGCGCGGGGGATGGTGCGCGCGGGGTCGCGGACCTCCTCGCCGAGGGTGGCGATGCGCGCGTATCCGGCGAAGGCGAAGAAGAGCAGGCCCGCTGCCTGGAGCACCCCGCCGAAGGCGGCGTCCGAGCCGATGTCCAGCCGGGCGGCGTCCGCGTCGGCGGAGGTGAGGGAGGCGACGGCCACGGCCGCGAGTACGGCCAGGACGACGGCGACGACGGCGCGGGTGAGCCAGGCGGACTTCTGCACCCCGGCGTAGTTCACCGCGGTCAGCACCACCACCGCGGCGACCGCGACCAGGTGGGCCTGGCCGGGCCAGACGTACGAGCCGACGGTAAGCGCCATCGCCGCGCAAGAGGCGGTCTTGCCGACCACGAAGCCCCAGCCCGCGAGGTAGCCCCAGAAGCCGCCGAGCCGCTCGCGGCCGTAGACATAGGTACCGCCGGAGGCCGGGTAGCGGGCGGCCAGCCGGGCCGAGGACGTGGCGTTGCAGTAGGCGACCACCGCTGCCAGGGCCAGGCCGAGCAAGAGGCCGGAGCCGGCCGCGCGGGCGGCCGGGGCGAGCGCTGCGAAGATGCCCGCGCCGATCATCGACCCGAGGCCGATCACGACGGCGTCGAGCACCCCCAGCCGCCGTCGCAACTCCTGTGGCGTCACGGCGGCCGACGGCTTGCCCATGCCCCACTCCCTCGGCTGTGCGAACCCGCGGCCTACGGGCTCCGATATCGGGAGACGATATCTCAGCGTTCCGGTGCCGGACCGGTGCTGTGGCGGACGATGAGTTCGACGGGCACAACGGGCTCTGCGGGTGGCTCGGCGGGAGGCTCGGGCGGGCCGTCGATCTGGGCCAGAAGCAGCTGAAGGGAGCGTGTACCGATGTCGGCGAAGTCGGTGCGTACGGTGGTCAGCGGGGGAAGCAGGTGGGCGGCCTCGGGGATGTCGTCGTAGCCGACGACGCTCACATCGCCGGGGACATGGCGGCCCGCTTCGTGGCAGGCGCGCAGTACACCGAGTGCCATCTGGTCGTTGGAGGCGAACACCGCTGTGACATCCGGGCGCTTCATCAGGCGGCGGCCCAGTTCGTATCCGGAGTCGGCGCTCCAGTCGCCGACGAGGGGGTCGGCAACTTCCGCGCCTGCTGCCCGCAGAGTCGTCCGCCAGCTCTCCATCCGTCGGTCGGCGGATGTCCAGCCCGTCGGGCCCGCGATGTGCCAGACAGTGCAGTGAGCGAGGCCCAACAGGTGTTCGGTGGCCTTGCGGGCTCCGGTCCGGGAGTCCGCGGTGACCAGTGGAGTGCCGTCTTTGAGGTCGTTCTCCAGCACCACCAGGGGCGTGTCGGGACGGACTTCCACCAGAGCCTTTCTCACCCAGCGCTGCGGTGCGATGGCGATCACCCCGTCCGCCCCCTCGGCCGACAGGCGGTTCACGGCGCGTACCACCGTGTCCCGGTCGGCCGTGTCGAGCGCGATGGAGCTCACCAGGTAACCGGCATCCTGGGCCGCGGTGTCGATCGCGGTCAGGATGGAGGCCGGCCCGTAGCGTGCCGCGTCGAAAGAGATCACGCCGAGCATCCTGGTCCGGCCGCTGGCCAGGGAGCGCGCGCTGCGGCTCGGGCGGTAGCCGAGCGAACGCATGGCGTCCAGTACCGTTCTGCGCGTTTCGGGGCGGACGGCCGGATTGTCGTTGAGCACGCGTGACACGGTTTGCTTGGAGACACCGGCCAGGCGTGCCACGTCGTCCATCACCGGGCGCGCACCCGCGAAGTTGCGTCGGCTGCGTCCCTTGGGAGCGGGAACGTCAGGGGCACTTCCGGTCATGGGGGGGCGCTTCCTTCGGCATCGTGTCGGCGTCGTATGTCAGACCGGGTCAGCTGGGTGTGGGTGTGGGTGTGGTGGAGCGTGTGGCGCGGGTGAGCCAGAGAGTGGCGGCGAAGCACAGCGCCGAAACGGCGCACAGCAGGAGAGGTACCGCGCGGATCCCGGACCACTCGATCACCTTGCCGAGCGCCGGTCCCGCCGCGACACCGCCGACCATGGACGCGGCGATGACCACCGCGCCCGCCCTGCGGGCCTGCGGGGCCGCCTTGTTGAGCCACGGGAGGCCGGTGGGGAAGATCGGCGCGATGAACAGCCCGACACCCGCGTACGCGTACGGGGCCAACCCCGGCACCGCGGCCAGCAGCAGACAGACCGTCATGCCCGCGCACGAGACCGTGATGATGGACTGGGCCGAGAAGCGCAGCGCGATCGGCACTACCAGGAAACGGCCGACGGTCATCATCAGCCAGTAGACCGAGGTGGCGGTGGCGGCCACACCCGCGCCGTAGCCGACCGTCTCCAGATGGGTGGGCTCCCAGCCGCCGACGCCCGCCTCGATGCCCACGTGCAGGACGTAGAGCGAGACGAACACGGCGAGCACCGAGCCCAGGCTGCGGCCGAGGACGGACCCTCCGCCGGCCTCCCGTCGCGCCGCGTCGGCCGGTTGCGGTGCCCGGTCCCGTACGCCCCTCAGGCACAGCAGCAGCGGCAGGTTGGCGAGCGCGAAGCCGAGGAAGACAGCGGGGTAGTGCTCGGATCCCACCGCCGCGATCAGCACGGGGCCGAGGATGGCACCCACGCCGAAGTGCGCGTTGAGGATGTTCAGCAGCGCGGTCGAGCGGCGACCGAAGCCCACGGCGAACAACTGGTTGAGGCCGTAGTCGATACCGCCGAAGCCGAGACCGGCGAGCAGGGCCATGGCCAGGCCGACCGGCCAGTTCGGCGCGAGCGCGAATCCCGCCGCGCCGACGGCCATCAGCAGGTACGAGCCGGCGAGGATCCGCCGGTTGCCAATCCGCCCGTAGAGCCGGTCGAAGAGCAGCACACCGGCGACGCCGCCGATGAAGTGGGCGCTCAGCCCCAGCCCGGCGGCCGACGGGGAGAGACCGAACTCCTCGCGGAAGGCAGGAATCGCCGGCCCGTAGAGGGCCTGGAGCACGCCGATGAGAACGAAGCCCACGCAGGACGCGACCACCGCCGCCGTACTGAAGACGGGGGCCGTTGGGGCCGACTGGGCGTTGATGGACCGTTGTACGGTCGATCGGTCGGTCACGCGGCCTCCGGAGGACGGCCCACGGTCTCGTGGGCGAGGGACGGGGACGCCGCCAACGGCGCCCCGGCCGTGATGTTACCGGTAACATTCGCCCGTCAAGCGGCCAGGCGGAGCTGTCCGGCCGCCGACATCACGCCGTCCCGCCGCCCCCGCGAGGAACTCCTCCTGCCGCCGGGCGAGTTGACTGCGGTACGAGGTCCGGGGCGCGCCCCGCACTCCCGCGGGGACGCGCAGGCGGGACTCGAACCGCTGCTGGAGAGGACGCGGCAGACGCCGGACAACGCGGCGTTTCTGCGGCGGGTCCAGCCGACCCTGGTCGACGGTCGGTAGGGCGCTGCGGCATCCGGGTGCTCGATGCCGTGGTTCGGCCCTGGTACCTGGGGATGCGAACGGGGCGTTCCTAACGTTTGCCGGATGACCATCGGACTCTCTGCCCGTGCCGCCGTCTCCTGCTCCGCCGCCTGCGTGGTCGGTGCGTTGGCCTGCGCGCCGAGCCCTGCCGCGGCCCTCACCGGAGCCGAAGTGGCAGCCGCGCACAGCGGCGCCAAGTCGGTCGCACCGGTCGGCTCGGTCACGCCGGTCACGCCGGTCACGCCGGTCACGCCGAGTTCCTCGGCCTCGCGGCCGTCGGCGCCGCACCAGCCCGGGACGCGGGTACGGACCGGGCCCGCAGTTCCCGAGGAGCCCGATGACGTCTCCGCCCGGTCGTGGCTGGTGGCCGACGCGGGCAGCGGTGAGGTGCTGGCCGCGCACGAGGCGCACCTCAAGCTGCCGCCCGCCAGCACCCTGAAGACCCTCTTCGCCGTCACCGTGCTGCCGGGGCTGCCCGCGGCGGTCCGGCACACCGTCACGGAGCGGGAACTGAAAGGGATCGGCGACGGCAGCAGCCGGGTCGGGCTCGCGCCGGGGCACACCTACCGCGCGTCCGACCTGTGGCGGGGCGTCTTCCTGAACTCCGGCAACGACGCCGTGCGCGTGCTGGCCGCGATGAACGGCGGCTGGCGCACCACGGCCGCCCAGATGCAGGCCAAGGCGCGCGTCCTCGGTGCCCGCGACACGAAGGTCGTCTCGCCCGACGGCTACGACGCCCCCGGGCAGGTGTCGTCGGCGTACGACCTGGCGGTCTTCGGGCGAGCCGGGCTGCGCAATCCGGACTTCGCGCGGTACTGCGCCACCGTGGAGGCGAAGTTCCCGGGTGACGGCCGACCGTTCGACATCCAGAACACCAACCGCCTACTGACCGGGGCCGACGGGGTCGAGCCCTATCCGGGGCTCGTCGGCGTCAAGAACGGCTACACCTCCCACGCGGGCAACACGCTCGTCGCCGCCGCGCGCCGGGGCGGGCGCACCCTCGTCGTCACGGTGATGCAGCCGACGGCGAGCGACCGCTTCGCCGTCTACGAAGAAGCGCGCTCACTGCTCGACTGGGGTTTCAGGGCCGCCGGGCGCGTCCAAGCGGTGGGATCGCTCGTGCCCTCACGCGCCGTGCCGCAGGCCGGCCCTGCCGCGCGGCCCGCTACCGCGGCGGCCGGTGACCGCTTCGCCCGGTTGACGAAGACGGAGGCTGGGGCCATCGCGGGCGCGGCCTGTCTGGGCGCGGCCGCCGTGGCCCTGACTCTGCGTCTGAACCGCCACCGGTTCACCCCTGGCTGACCGGCAGGGAGTCCGAGCAGCAGGCCGAAGGTGATCCACATGTACATGGTGCTGCCCGGGAAGCCGTCGACGCCGGACGCGTCGTCGTACCACAGCTACACCACGCTGCTGCACAGCAGCACGTACGACAGCTCGTGCGCCAACCGACCGCGGCTCAGAACACCGACAGCCCGGTCAAGGTCGTGAACCGGTCCAGGGCCGCGACCCCCGCCACCGAGTTGCCCCGTTCGTCCAGGCCCGGGCTCCATACGCACAAGGTGCAGCGGCCGGGAACGACGGCGATGATGCCGCCGCCGACACCGCTCTTGCCGGGCAGCCCGACCCGGTACGCGAACTCGCCCGCGGCGTCGTAGGTGCCGCAGGTGAGCATGATCGCGTTGATCTGCTTCGCCTGACTGCAGGTCAGCAGGCGGGTGCCGTCGGCGCGGATGCCGTGGCGGGCCAGGAAGCCGGTGGCGAGGGCGAGGTCCGCGCAGGACGCCTCGATGGAGCACTGGTGGAAGTACTGGTCCAGGAGGACCGGGACCGGGTTGTCGATGTTTCCGTAGGACGCCATGAAGTGTCCGAGCGCGGCGTTGCGGTCGCCGTGCGCGGACTCGGAGGCGGCGACGTCCTTGTTGAAGGCCAGGTGCGCGTTGCCGCTCTCCGCGCGCAGGAAGTCGAGGAGGAAGCCGGCCGCGTCGCGGGTCCGGGTCTGGAGGCGGTCGGTGACGACGAGCGCGCCCGCGTTGATGAAGGGATTGCGCGGTATGCCGTTCTCGTACTCCAGCTGCACCAGCGAGTTGAAGGGGTTCCCCGAGGGCTCACGGCCGACGTGCTCCCACAGGGTGTCGCCCTCGCCCGCCAGGGCGAGCGCGAGGGTGAACACCTTGGTGAGGGACTGTGTGGAGAACGGCTGCCGCCAGTGCCCCACCCCGTACACCGTGCCATCGGGCTCCGCGACCGCCATCCCGAACCGGCGCGGGTCGCGCGCGGCGAGCGCCGGGATGTAGTCGGCGGGCCGGCCGCGCCCCGGCGTCTTCTCGATATCGGCCGCGATGCGGTCCAGGACGGGCCGAAAGGTCAGGGAGGACGAAGATGCTGCCACGATCACCATTCTGACAGCTCAGCGGGGAGCGGCCTGTCAGGGCGCGGGGCGGTGACATCAGGCGGCTCCCCCACGTGGGCGCGACCGGCCGCACACGGCCCGCAACTGTCGTACCGCACTTGACGCCAAGCGACCCGAGCGTCTCGGTCTCAGTCGGCCCGCGAACCCGCCAGCACCTCCGGCCGCAGCAGTGCGGCCAGCCGGTCGGCGGGCAACAAGCCCTTCTCCAGAACGAGTTCGGCCACACCGCGCCCGGTACTGAGGGCCTCCTTCGCGATGTCGGTGGCCGCCTCGTACCCGATGTGCGGGTTGAGCGCGGTCACCAGTCCGATGGAGTTCTCGACGGCCTCACGAAGCACGTCCTCGTTGGCCGTGATCCCGGCGACGCAGCGCTCGGCGAGCGTCAGGCAGGCGGCGCGCAGATGCGTGACGCTCTCCGACAGGGCGTGCAGGATGACCGGTTCGAAGGCGTTGAGCTGGAGCTGTCCCGCCTCGGCGGCCATCGTGATGGTGACGTCGTTGCCGATCACCTCGAAGGCGACCTGGTTGACCACCTCGGGAATCACCGGGTTCACCTTGCCGGGCATGATGCTCGAACCGGCCTGCACCGGCGGCAGGTTGATCTCGTTCAGACCCGCGCGCGGCCCGGACGACAGCAGCCGCAGGTCGTTGCAGCTCTTCGAGAGCTTCACCGCGATCCGCTTCAACACCCCGGACATCTGGACGAAGGCCCCGCAGTCCTGCGTGGCCTCGACGAGGTTGGCGGCGGTGACCAGCGGCAGCCCGGTGATGTCCGCGAGGTGCCGGCGCGCGGCCTCGGCGTATCCGGCGGGCGCGTTGAGCCCGGTGCCGATCGCGGTCGCGCCCAGGTTGATCTCGTGGATCAGCTCGACGGCCTCGGTGAGCCGACTGCGGTCCTCGTCCAGCATCACCGCGTACGCCGAGAACTCCTGACCGAGCGTCATCGGCACCGCGTCCTGCAGTTGCGTACGCCCCATCTTCAGCACGTCGCGGAACTCGGCGGCCTTGGCGGCGAAGGCGTCCTGCAGCACGGCCATCGCCTGGAGCAGACCGTGTACCGCGCATATCGTGGCGATGTTGACAGCGGTCGGGTAGACGTCGTTGGTCGACTGGCCGAGGTTGACGTCCTCGTTCGGATGCAGGAACTCGTACGCGCCCTTCGGGTGGCCGAGCAGTTCCAGCGCCCGGTTGGCGACGACCTCGTTGGCGTTCATGTTCGTCGAGGTCCCGGCACCGCCCTGGATGACGTCGACGACGAACTGGTCGTGCAGCTTCCCGTCGCGGATCTCCCGGCATGCCTCGACGATGGCCGCCGCCTTGCGGGGCTCCAGCAGGCCGAGCTCCTCGTTGGCCCGGGCGGCGGCCTCCTTCACGGCGGCCAGTGCGTCGATCAGGTGCGGGTAGGTGGAGATCGGCGTGCCCGTGATGGGGAAGTTCTCCTTGGCGCGCAGGGAGTGGATGCCCCAGTACGCGTCGACGGGGAGATCGCGGTCGCCGAGCAGGTCGTGCTCGCTGCGGACGGTCATGTCGGTGCGCCTCTTCTTCCGGGAGGGGAAAGATCAGATGTGCGGGTGCGGTTCGAGTGCCCGGGCGGGCCGGATGCTCCCGACCACCGCCCCGCCCCCGAGCAGCGGCGCATGAGTGAATTCGGCGAGCGCGGCCGGGTCGACGCCGCAGCGCTCCAGGGCGGCCGCGACCACCGGCACCCGGGCCCGGTTCGCGCCGTCCGCGATCTTCACGGCTACGGCCCGGCCGTCGGGAAGCGCCGCGAGATGTACGCCTTCGAAGCCGTCCTTGGTGAGCAGCCCCGGCACGGCCCGCATCAGCGCGGCGACATCGCGACCGGAGCCGGACACCATCTCGGCGTGCGCGCGCATCGCGTCGGCCACGCGTGCCTCTGGGGTGCCGGGCGGGGCGGTGGTGATCCGGGCGGCGGCCCGCGCGAGCCCGTGCAGCGAGACGGCGAACAGGGGCGCCCCGCAGCCGTCGACGGTCACGTGCGCGATGGCCTGCCCGGTGAGACCCTCGACGATCTCCGCGATCGCCCGCTGGAGCGGATGCCCGGGGTCGAGGTAGTCGTCGAGCGACCAGTCGTTCACCAGCGCCGTGCAGAGCATCGCCGCGTGCTTGCCCGAGCAGTTCTGGGCGAGCCGGGAGGGCAGGCGCCCCGCGCGTATCCACTCGTCGCGGACGTCCGGGTCGAAGGGCAGGTCCGGCACGTTGCGCAGATCGTCCTCGGCAAGTCCGGACAGCTCCAGGATCCGCCGGGTGCCGGCGAGATGCCGCTCCTCGCCGGAGTGACTGGCCGCGGTCAGCGCGAGCAACTCCCCGTCGAGCGGCAGCCCGGCCCGCAGCAACGCCACGGCCTGTAGGGGCTTGAGCGCCGAGCGCGGATAGAAAGCCGCCTCGATGTCACCGATCTGCAGTTCCACGGTCCCGTCGGCGCCGAGCACGACGACCGAACCGTAGTGGATGCCCTCGATGACACCTCCCCGTACGAGCTGGGCCACGGGAGCGTGCAGCGGCTCTCGGACGGCGGGCGCCTCGGCGAGTGAACTGCCGTGTTCGGGGAAGGTGTTGAAGCTCACGCGTCCACCCCCGACTTCCGTACGGCCGATACCCGGCCGCGCACGCCGTACCATCCCGCCACCAGCGCCGCCACGATCAGTGGCACACACAGCACCGTCGTGCGTGCCGCTCCCCCGTCGACGTACATCAGCACCAGCACGGAGGCGAGGAAGAACAGCGTGACGAGTTCCGTCCACGGGGAGCCCGGCAGGCGGTAGCCCGGCCGCTCCAGCTCCCCGCCCTGCGTCTTCCGCCAGAACGCCAGATGACAGATCATGATCATGCCCCAGGTGGCGAGGATGCCGATCGCCGCGAAGTTCAGCACGATCTCGAAGGCGTCGGCGGGGACGACGAAGTTGAGGCCGACGCCGAGCACACAGATACCGCTGGTGAGCAGGATCCCGCCGTACGGGACCTGACTGCGGCTCATCACGGAGGTGAACTTCGGCGCCGAGCCGGACATCGCCATGGAGCGCAGGATGCGTCCGGTCGAGTAGAGCCCGGAGTTGAGGCTGGACATGGCCGCGGTCATCACGACCAGGTTCATCACGCCACCCGCGGCCGGGATGCCGACGTGGGACAGCACGGTGACGAACGGGCTCTGCCCGGCGGTGTACTTGTCCCAGGGCAGCAGCATCGACAGCAGCAGAACGGAGCCGACATAGAAGAGGCCGACGCGCCACATGATGGAGTTGATCGCCTTCGGCATGATCTTCTCCGGGTTCTCCGTCTCGCCCGCCGCGACGCCGACCAGCTCGACGGAGGCGTACGCGAAGACCACGCCCTGAACGATGAGCAGCATCGGCAGCAGGCCGTTGGGGAAGAGGCCGCCGTTGTCGGTGATCAGCGAGGGGCCGGGGGTGGTCCCGTCCACGGGCGTCTGGGTGACCAGCAGGAAGATCCCGATGAGCATGAAGACGACCAGCGCGCCGACCTTGATGATCGCGAACCAGAACTCCAGCTCACCGAAGATCTTCACCGAGATGAGGTTCACGGTGAGCACGACGGCGAGCGCGATGAGTGCGATCACCCACTGTGGGATGTCGGAGAACATGCCCCAGTAGTGGGTGTACGTGGCGACCGCGGTGATGTCGGCGATGCCGGTGGTCGCCCAGTTCAGGAAGTACATCCAGCCCGCGGTGTACGCGCCCTTCTCGCCGAGGAACTCCCGGGCGTACGACACGAAGGCACCGGACGACGGCCGGTACAGGACGAGTTCGCCGAGCGCCCGCACGACCAGGAACGCGAAGACACCGCAGACGGCGTACGCGATGAAGAGCGAAGGGCCGGCCTCGGCGAGGCGGCCGCCGGCGCCGAGGAAGAGACCGGTACCGATGGCGCCGCCGATGGCGATCATGTTGACATGCCGGGACTTCAGGGACTTGCTGTACCCCGCGTCCCCGGCGTCGACATGACCGGCCGGTTTCCGTATCTCTTCGTGAAGGGACTGCTCGCTCATGCCGGTGTCTCGCCTTCTGTGGGGTTGTCCGTGCTCTCGGAGTTTTCGGGGCTCACGGCGACGGGGCTCACTGGGCTCACGATCGCGGTGAGGGTCGTCTCGACGCGGTCGAGGTGGTGGGCCATGGCCTCGGCGGCGTCGTGTTCGCTGCCGTCGATCAACGCCTCGACGATCGCCCGGTGTTCGTGGTTGGACTGCTCACGGCGGCCGCCGAGTTCGTTCAGGAACGCCGACTGACGGGCCAGCGCGTCGCGGATCTCCTCGATCACCCGCCGGAAGACTGGATTCCGGGCGGCCTGCGCGACTGCGAGATGGAAGAGCGAGTCCATGGCCACCCAGGCGGTGGTGTCGGTCTCGCTCTCCATCCGGTCGAGCAGGTGGGCGAGATGGTCGAGGTCCTCGGGTGTACGGCGCAGGGCGGCGTAGCCCGCGACGGGGATCTCGACATGGCGCCGGACCTCGATCAGATCGCTGGCCGCGTAGTCACCGAAGGTGGGGTCCACGACGGGCCCGTTCGAGACGACGAACGTACCCTTGCCGGTCCGGGAGACGGTCAGGCCCATCGTCTGCAGGGCCCGCAGAGCCTCCCGCAGTACGGGCCGGCTGACCTCCAGGTTTCGGCACAGTTCCGCCTCGGAGGGCAGCTTGTCCCCGATGGCGTACTGGCCGCCCTCGATCGCACTGCGCAGATGACTGAGCACCGCTTCCATGGCGCTGACGCGCCGCGGCACTGGGCCACCTGTCTGGCTGTCTGACAGGTTCACGGGTGTGATCCTGGGGGAAACAGGAAGTGACTGTCAAGGGTTCGGGCGCTCGCGCCTGTCCCACCGCCCCGTCGAGCACGGGCCGCTGAGGGACTGCTGCGGCGCGGGCAGCCGGGCGTACGCATACTCGGCCGGCGCGTGGAGAGTCGTACGCCGACCGCGGCGGAGCCATTCCTCCTACGCGCAGGTGAGACCCTGGTCTACGCCCACAGAGCCTGCGCGACCGAAACCCCGACAAATACCGCGCCGAGCCCCGCTACCACGCTCGCGACGACGTTGACGGCGGCGTAGAAACGGGCCCCGTCCTCGGCCAGCCGGAGGGTCTCGTACGAGAACGTCGAGTACGTGCTGAGCGCTCCGCACAGGCCGGTGCCGAGCAGCAACTGGAGGTGCGAGGAGGCCGCTCCCGCCGCGGTCGCGCCGGTCAGGGTGCCCAGAATCAGACAGCCGACGACGTTCACGGTGAAAGTGCCCCAGGGGAAGACCGTGTCGTGCCGGGACTGCACCCCCCGGTCGGCGAGATAGCGCAGGGGCGCGCCGACCATGGCGCCGGCTGTCACCAACAGCCAGTTCACAACGCCTTCTTACCCTTCTTACTCGCCACGCCGGGGACTTCGCCTGCCCCGCCCGAGTTCTCCTCACGGCCGACATACCGGATGACCTCGCAGTCGTCGAGCATCACCAGCCCCTCCCCCACCAGTTCGTCGAGCTCCGGCAGAAAGGCGCGTATGCGCTCCTCCGTGTCCACGATGACGATGGCCACCGGAAGGTCCTCGCTCAGCGACAGCAGCCGCGTCGTGTGGATCAGCGACGACGCTCCAAATCCCTCGATGCCCCGGAACACGCTCGCGCCCGCGAGCCCGGCCGCCCGCGCCCGGTGCACGATCTGGGAGTAGAGCGGCTTGCGGTGCCAGGTGTCGTTCTCGCCGATGAAGATCGTCAGGCGCAGGGCGCGGCCCGTGAGCCTAGTCATCGCCGTCTCCACTTCAGCACGCGGCGCGCCGCCGTCACCGCGAGCCACACCGCCGCGAGTGCCGCGACGAGGGTCGCGAAGAGATACAGGAGTGCGGTCCAGAAACGGGTCTCGTCGACCAGTTTCTGGATGTCGACGGCGTACGTCGAGAAGGTCGTGAAGCCGCCGAGCACGCCGGTGCCGAAGAAGGGGCGGACCAGCC
>CAMLJW010000069.1 GCA_946480485.1 uncultured Streptomyces sp.
GCGGAGGGTGTACTACGCTGCGTCTGCATGATCGAACCGTCCATGGCCGAGCCGGACTTCCTGCAGGCCACCCGGACGGCATACGACTCCGTCGCCGTCCGCTACGCGGAGCTCTTCGCGGACGAACTCGAGGGCTACCCACTGGACCGGGCGATGCTCGCCGCGTTCGCCGACCTCGTGCGGGCGGACGGCGCCGGGCCCGTCGCCGACATCGGCTGCGGTCCGGGCCATGTGACCGCCATGCTGCACTCACTCGGGCTGACCGCGTTCGGTGTCGACCTGTCGGATGAGATGATCGCGCTCGCCCGTACGGCGCATCCAAAGCTGCGGTTCGAGGTGGGTTCGATGACCGCGCTGGACAGCCAGGACGGCGAGCTCGGCGGCATCCTCGCCCGGTACTCGATCATCCACACTCCGCCGGAGCGGCTGCCGGAGGCGTTCGCCGAGTTCCACCGGGTGCTGGCGCCCGGCGGCCATCTGCTGCTCGCGTTCCAGGCCCACGACAAGCCTTCGGAGCTCGCGGAGGCCTTCGACCACAAGGTGGCGCTCGCCTACCGCTGGTCTCCCGACCGCGTCGCCGACCTGCTGCGCGAAACCGGGCTCGCCGAAGTGGCCCGCCTACTCCGCGAGCCCGACGAGAACGAACGGGGCTTCCAGCAGGCCCACTTGCTGGCCCGAAAGGCGTAGGCAGGGCGGCTCAGGGGCTGTCGGGCTACCTTCGATTCCGGCCCCGGCGGGCGGCTCTCGACCGGACGCGTTCGGCGGCTCCGGTGTCGCGTATGTGCGCAGTCGCGTGCCGTCGCGGTACAGCCACCGCTCGTGGTCGGCCTCGTACAGCCACAGGGCATCGCCGTCGACGACGTTGCCGACCCGCACCCCCCGCATGCGGGCGCGGAACGACTCCCCGTCGAGGCGGCCGTCCGTCAGCTCCTCGACCGCTTGCCGCTACCGTCCCACTGCCTCCTCGACGCGGGCGAGCAGCAAACGCGGGTCCGCGGTGGGGGCGGGCGGCCGGCCCACGGCGGGCGGCTCATGCGGTACGGCGACCAGCAGACGGCCGTCGACCCGCGAGCGGCAGACATACCCGGGCGGCCGGGGACCGGGGCAGGCCGGCCGGGACCGGGCTCAGGCGGCCGGGACCGACAGCAGGGGGATCGTCCGCTGCATCCGCAGCGCGTCGACCGACTCAGCGAGCAGCTCGTACTCGGTGGTGTCATCGCTCGTCGCGATGCGGACGAGCCGCCCGGCGGTTAACTCGTCGGCGACCAGCTCCTGTTGCACCGTGTCACCGCGCCACGCGCGCAGCACGCCGGACACGTCCGGCACGGTGTCCGCGACGGGCGCGACCGAGTTCGGCGGGAAGTAAGGTGCGTCGGGATCCGGGTCGAGCCGCTCGGCGATCCACGAGGCCCGGTCCCGTAACCACCACAGGGCCAGGGCCAGCGTGGGCGCACGATACGTCCCCAGAGGAACGCCGACCCGCTTGCCGCCGCATATGCCGTACGCCGTGACATGACACAGGAACTCGTCGTGCACGATCTCCCCCCCGTTGCCCGGCCTGCGGCCGGCCTCTCTTTCCCTGCGCTGCACTGGTCCTGCACGATGGGACTGCTCGGCCGTGGCCGAATGAGTTCAGAACCCAAGTAGTCCGAGTTCGAGTATCGCTACTCCTGACGCTCTGTCACCATGCCATTCCAGCCAGTCTCCGGGCATATTCATGGCCCGGGTTGGCTGAATCGATTCGAAACCCGGCACGTCGGGCTCCAAACCTGCCCTTTCTGGACGTCGGAAGGACAGACGCAGCGGCTTGCCGAGAAAGCGCCGAGACGTCCCGGCGTGACATGACCCGCGGGTGATCGACGCCCCGGAGCGGCCCGGCGGAGTTGCCATGGAGGGCCGCATCCGCGACATGCAGGGCTTTCCGGACCGGGTGCCCGCGGCTGCCTGAGAACGCGGCGGGAATCCGTCGAGTTCTTCGGCACCCACGGACGCGTCAAGGTCCGCGGCACAATCGACGGGCACCCTTTCCGTAGCTCCTTCATGGCCCTGGGCGACGGCACCCACAACTGCCCGTGAAGGCCGACGTCTGTCAGGGGACCGGAAAGGAGGAGGGCGACACGGTGACCGTCCACCTGGAGGAGCGCCTCACAGCTTGATGATCGCGTCGATCCCAGCCAGCTCGTCCGGGGCGAAGTCCAGGTTGCGGGTGGCCGTCACGCTGTCCTCCAGCTGCTGGGGGCTGCTCGCGCCGACCAGGGCGGAGGTGACGCGGCCACCGCGGAGCACCCAGGCCAGGGCCATCTGGGCCAGGGTCTGACCACGCGACCTGGCGATGTCGTCGAGGGCGCGCAGCTGCCGCACCAGGTCCCCGGTCACCTTGTCCGCGCTCAGGAAGGGGCTGTCGCTCGCGGCGCGCGAGCCCTCCGGGATGCCTTCGAGGTAGCGGCCGGTGAGCAGACCCTGTTCCAGCGGCGAGTAGGCGATGGACCCGACCTCCAGCTCCGCGAGTGTGTCCAGGAGTCCGTCCTCGGGGCGGCGGTCGAGCATCGAGTAGCGCGGCTGGTGAATGAGCAGCGGCGTCCCCAACTCGCTCAGGATGCGGGCGGCTTCGCGCGTCTGCTCGGGCGAGTAGTTGGACACCCCGACGTACAGCGCCTTGCCCTGGACGACCGCCGAGTGCAGGGCGCCCATCGTCTCCTCGAGGGGCGTCTCGGGGTCGGGACGGTGCGAGTAGAAGATGTCGACGTAGTCGATGCCCATACGGGTCAGGCTCTGGTCGAGCGAGGACAGCAGGTATTTGCGCGAGCCCCATTCGCCGTACGGGCCCGGCCACATGAGGTAACCGGCCTTGGTGGAGATGACCAGTTCGTCACGGTACGAAGCGAAGTCCGCCTTCAGTGCCTCACCGAGGGCCGACTCGGCGGCGCCGGGCGGCGGCCCGTAGTTGTTGGCCAGGTCGAAGTGGGTGACGCCCAGGTCGAAGGCGCGACGCAGGATCTGCCGCTGGGCGTCCACCGGCCGGTCGGGACCGAAGTTGTGCCAGAGGCCGAGCGACAGCACGGGGAGCTTCAGGCCGCTGCGTCCGGTGCGCCGGTAGGGCATATCCGCGTAACGGTCGGGATGTGCGGTGTACACGCGTACTCCTGAAGTGCCGGGAACCAGATCTCCACCCTCGCGCGCGCACGGGCAGCAGTCCAACAGAAGAATCGGATGGGATTAAGCGGATACGCTTCTCAATCATGGAACTGCGCCACCTTCAGCACTTCGTAGCCGTCGCCGAGGACCGGCACTTCACCCGGGCCGCCGAACGGCTGATGGTGTCGCAGTCGGGCCTGTCGGCCTCGATCCGCGCTCTGGAGCGGGAGTTGCGGGCCCCCCTGTTCGTCCGCACCACGCGTCGGGTCACCCTCACCGAGGCGGGGCGTGCCCTGCTGGGCGAGGCCGAGCGGATCCTCGCGCAGGTCCGGGCGGCCCACGACGCCGTGGCCGCGGTGCAGGGGGTGCTGCGTGGCACGCTCGCCCTGGGCACCGAACAGTGCACAGCCGGAGTGTGCGTCGCCCCGCTCCTCGCCACGTTCCGCCGGCGCCATCCGGACGTAGAGATCAGGCTGCGGCAGGCGGGCTCCGGCGCGCTGGCCGAGGAGGTCGCCGCCGGCCGCCTCGACCTGGCCTTCGCGGTGACGACACGCGAGGACACCGACCAACTCCGCTACCTGTCGCTGACCAGTGAGCCGATGATCGTGCTGTGTCATCCGACGCACCGCCTCGCGGGCGCCGGAGGGGTCACGCCGGAGGACCTGGGCGGCGAGGACTTCGTCGACTTTCACTCCGACTGGGGTCCACGGCGTACCACGGACGCGGTATTCGCGGCGGCGGGCGTGCGCCGCACGGTCCCCCTCGAGGTCAACGACGTGCACAGCCTTCTGGATCTGGTTCAGGAGGGCCTCGGTATCGCCGTCGTACCACGCCACTTCGGCCACAAGCGCGAGGCCTCCGCTCTCACCGTGCTCGCCTTGAAGGACACCGCCGAGACGTCCTACGAGACGGTCGCCATGCTCCCACCCGCCGACGCGACCAGCCCGGCGGCCAGGGCACTCATGACCCTGCTCGAGACGGAGAGCCGGGCACCGATCGGGGACGGGGTCCAGTACTCCGGCGTGACCGGCTGAACCACCGGGGGCAGGTTCCCGAGGCGTGGACCGCTGTGCGTACCCTTATGTGCGACTTCAGGTAGCGTCCGCCGTGCTGAATTACGTGTTCGCGTTTGCCAGTTGCCGGACACGGACGACCACGAACGTTGCAAGCGGACCTTTAAGGACCCCCCATGGCCACTCCCCCCACCCCTGATTCCTCCTCTCCTGCGCGCCCGCACCGGTCCAAGTCCCGCGTCACGCGCCGCGGTCTGATCGGCATGACGGGCGCCGTCGCCGCCGGTGCGGTGGTCACACCCGCCGTCATGGCGGCCACCTCGTCCGACGATGCGGGCGGCTCCGCCAAGCCGGGAACGACCACCAGGAGCTTCCCCAAGACCCGCTCCAAGGCGGCCACCGGCGAACGACCCGTCGAGGCCGCCTTCCCCATCGGATACGTCGGAATCCGCTGGGAGGGGTCATCCTCCGCCGACGGCGGGGCCCTGAGACTGCGCGACGCCGGCGGCGCCAACGGCGCGTGGACGCCGCTCAGCGGCAGCGGATGCACGGTCGCCAACGGCGGCGCGCTGCTCGTCACGGCCGGGCAGACATCCGGCTACGAGGTGAGGTCACCCGACGGCGCCACCGATGTGCGCTCGCTCGCCCTCGACACCAGCCGCGGCCCCAAGCGCGAGAAGGCCGTCCCCGCCGACACCACCCGCGTACGCGGAGTCGCCTACCTGTCGCGCGCGGCCTGGGGCGCGGACGAGTCGCTGCGTTTCAAGCCGGACGGCGCGGAGAACACGCCGACCGCCTTCTACCCCTTCCAGACGCTCACGGTGCACCACACCGCCACCGTCAACGACGACCCGGACCCGGCCGCCACGGTACGGGCCATCTACCAGTTCCATGCCGTCACCAACGACTGGGGCGACATCGGCTACCACTTCCTCATCGACCCCGAAGGCCGTATCTACGAGGGGCGTTACTCCGGCGACGACGGCATCCCCGCACACGACGCGGACGGCAAGGTCGTGACCGCGTTCCACGTCGCCGGGTTCAACTCGGGCAACCTCGGCATCGCCCTGCTGGGTGACCTGACCAAGGAGGGCCCCACGGACGCGGCCAGAGGGGCCCTGACCCGTCTGGTCCGTGCGCTGACCCGCTTCCACGGCGTCGACCCCACCGCCCGGGTCACCTACACCAATCCCATCAACGGCACGAAGAAGGAGGTCCCGGAGATCAGCGGTCACCGGGACTGGATGGAGACGGAGTGCCCGGGCGAAACGATGTACGCGGAGCTCGACCGCCTCCGTGCAGAGGTGAGCACCGGACGCTGAGCGGGCCGGCGTCGGCGCGCCCTGGCCTGCTCAAGTTCATCGGCATGACACCACGGCAGTGACGGGGCGGGTGACGGTGATGATGGTGTCCTCGAGGGCGGCCCTGGGCGGTTTCACGTCCACCCCATCAATCTCACCGGTTTCTTCAGGCACCCGCTACCGTCGCGAAGTCCCAGAAAAATCATGGTTTGGGGGGTTTTCAATGCTATTGGTCCGGCTATCATAGAAGTAAGCCTGCGGGACGAGCGAGGGAGTTCGACCGGAGTAGCCGACTTGGGCGTGAGGCTTAGGTCTCCGCTTGGGCCGACGTCGACGGTCGGGCTGAGAGGCTCGAAGGTCGAGAGACCGGAGAGCGACCCCTAGAACCTGATCCGGACAATGCCGGCGCAGGGAGCCCGTCTCGTAGGTGTTTTTGTTTGCCTGCACACTCCGACGGACGAGGCCTTGCGCATCGCGGCGGTGACCGATCGCCTCGGACACGCGATGTGTCGGCATCGCCGACCGGACCGACCGCGGGCGCGGCCTCCGCCGGCAGCGCGGCGAGCACCGTTTCGAGACCGGCGCCCGTGCGGGCGCCAACGAGGCTTCGCACGACCTGGTAGGGACTTGGATGGGCGTCGGGTCCGCGCCCGCGGGCAGCCAGGCGGCCCAGCCTCGGAAGCGTACGTTCCGCTCCTTACACCCCGGCTTCCGGGTTGGCGCGTCCGCCAACTCTTGCAGCTCCGGTCCGGAACCGTCGTTGACCGCCCTCACGGGCGTCCAGCAGTTGAAGGACCGGTTCGAGGTGCCCATTCTGGTCTCGCCGTCCAGGAAGTCGTTTCTTCGTGCGCTCACCGGGAGCAGCCTTCCGCAGGTCGGTACGGCCCCTGGAAGCGACCGAGGAAGGTGCCTGATGGACCAGCGAGAGGCCATCGTCGCGGTGGTGCGGCGGGGCGGGCGTGTGCTCGTCATCCAGCGCGGGCCGACTGCCCGGATGCCGGGTTACTGGGCGCCCCTGAGCGGAACCCTCGAACCTGGCGAAACGCAGGAAGAGGCCCTGGTCCGGGAGGTGCGCGAGGAGGTGGGCCTGCGGGTCGTGCCCGGCGCCAAGGTCTGGGAGTCGCAGACTCATGACGGAAAGTTCCGCCTGCACTGGTGGACCGCCGAGGCAGGGGAGGGCGACGAGCACGGCGACGTGGTGATGGATCCGGGCGAAGTCAGCGCCGTACGGTGGGTCACGGCGGGGGAGTTCGCGCAGCTGCGACCTGTTTTCGAAGCCGATCTCGAGTTCTTCGACCGCGTGCTGCCACAGCTGTGAAGCCCCGAGCCGCTGTCCGGTGAGCGAGACACTGATCCGCCACCTGCGCGGGTACATGACGGCGTACTCGCCTCCACCCGGTCGGCATACGGCGTCCGACTGCCGACCGGGTTCCCGGCGGTCGGCGGCCCTGGCCAGCCGGGCGCAGCGAGTGGCGCGCGAGAGGATGTCCTGCTGGTGCAGGGGCCGGACCGCCGAGACGCGGACGGCGCACCTCGGCCCGTTGGCGGCCAACGGGTGACGAGGGCATGCGCGTCGAAGCAGGTCAGCCTGTCGCGGCATCCGTTGGGCGCCGCAGCATCCGCTTGAACCCCAGCAGGGTCCGGTATCGCTCTCGAGCGGCGAACTCCCCCGTGCTCCACACCGCGGGACGCCCGGCCTCGGCACAGAGGTGAAGGATCCGGTCCTCCTCCACCACGACACCTACGTGCGCGCCCCACGCCTCGCCGGTTGGGTTGAAGAGGGCGAGGTCGAGTGGTTGGGCGACCGTGACGCGGCACGTGAGTCGCGTGTCGGCCCACAGGTCGCTGGAGCGCCAGGGGGCGGGCTCCAGGCCGAAGAGTTCGAGGACCGCGTACGCGAACGACTGGCAGTTGGCGCCGGCGGTAAGGCCCGGTCGGTCGCGTACCGCTGCGGATCCCGGGAACCGCGCACCGACGTACGGGGTCGCCCACAAGTCCGCGGGTATCCGCGCGAGGACGTCAGGCACCGAGGGCTCGCGATCCGCAGAGGCATGGGGGTCGGCGTAGGCATGGGGTTGGCGTCGACCCATGGACCACAGAGCGAGGATACGCCGCGACCAGCGCCGGGCGACCCCGCGGTCCCCCCGACCGTTACCGTACGTCACCCTGCGTCGCGTCCGGACTGGCCCCTTGCCTCTCCCGTCCCTACGGACTCGCCCACCACTACACATAAGGAAGAAATAAGCGCAGAATGGACGTACACGGCGTTTTCCTCATACCACGCCAGAGCGGTCGGAACTGCAGAGAACAAAGGAGACGAGTCATGGCCAACGTCTCACCCACCAGAGGTGACATCACCAGCCACCCTGATGTATCCGAGATGCGGGAGCGGTACGCCCGCATGCTCGGTGGTCGCGATGTGGCGCTCGTGGACGGACCGGTGTTCCTGCTCGGTCTGTACTGCGCCGCCTCCCCGTGGATTCTCCACTACACGACAAGCCAGCCTCCGCTCGTGACGCACAACCTCATCATGGGCATCGCGATAGGCGTGCTGGCTCTCGGATTCACCACCACCCCGACGCGTATGTACGGCCTGAGCTGGGCCATGAGCGCCATGGGCGTGTGGATGATCATCTCGCCGTGGATCGTGGGCAACAGCCCGGACGCGGGCGTCATAGTGAACAACATCATCATCGGTGCTCTCGCCGTGGTGCTGGGGTTCGTCTGCGTGGCCGCGTCGGCCAAGACGAAGAGGACACCGCAGACGTAGCAGGGTGTCTGCGGAGATGAGGGCGGTCGGCCGGTCCGTGCGTTCACGTCGCGGGCCGGCTGACTCATGTCCATGACTCATCCGCTGGGCATGCTCCACGGCTCAGCCGGTAGGTACGCTCCACGGCTCCCACGGCAGCGCCGATCCGAGACATTGCTGTGGCCCAAGAGGCAGCGGTCAGATCGGCGTCGGTGAGAGCGTCCCAGACCTTTTCGGGCGTGCTCTCGATATGGGTGACGTACGCGAACGCCGGCTTGTCGGTCATGTCTTGCTCGCACGGTGCGGCGGGGGCGCTGGTCTGCCGCCTCACAAGAGACCCCGCCTGTGAGCGCGGTGCTTCGTCGCCGCGCAGGCAGCGCTGGACGCGGCCGGACGAACGCCCGGCCTGCCCGACCGCCGTACGCCGATACCCGCCGCGCGCGACCGGGAGTTGTTCGACGGGCCGGTCGCCGATGAGTCGGCGGGCCAAGAGGCCGCCGTCGTAAGGGAGTCGGCAGACCGCTGGACCCGGCTCGACGAGTGCGGTCTCCGTCGTCGGGTGAACCACTGATCACTCACCTTGGCCAGCCCACCCAGCCACTGAGGCGGGATCTGCCCATGGATCAGACAGAGGTGCTGCTCGGTCGCGGATGCCGCGCGGGTGGCGACCGATGATCGCTCCGTGGTCGACATCGCACACCAGGTGCTGGCTGCACGGGCTGGGTCGCAGGCGCGGCGGCCGGGGGTGTACTCGCCCCCAAGAGAAAGTCATAGTAGTAGCAACTGTGACGAAAAGGGGATGAGATGGAGATCTCGGGCATCATCAGTGCCATCGTGATCGGTGTCATCATCGGCACGCTCGGCAGGCTAGTCGTCCCGGGCCGTCAGCGCATCGGCATCCTGTGGACCATCCTGGTCGGCATCGCGGCCGCGCTCGTCGGGTCGGGGCTCGCGGCCGGGCTCGGCGTTGCGGACACCGACGGAGTGGACTGGATCCAGTGGCTGATCCAGATCGGACTCGCGGCGCTGGGCGTCGCCGCACTGGACCGGTCGCGGGCACGCCGCTGACCACAGCGACGGCCCACCGCACCAAACCTGTTCCGCACCAAACCTGTTCCGCACCAAGCCTGTTGCATACCTGTCTCCGTCACGGTCGGCTTCTGCGGGTTTCCCATCGCCTGCTCGCCGCCCTCACCGCCGAAGCCGACCGTGACGGAGACATCGTGCTGCCCCTGCCGCCGCGCATCCCGGGGACGTGTCAGTACGCCGCCCGCTTCGGCGCGCAGGGTAAGGCATCCGCGAGCGATGTGCTCGCCCGAAAGCGTGCAGAGGCGTGGTCCACGGTGCGCCCTTATCGTGATCGAGGGGGACATCCCCGGCCCGGGGCCGGGGCGTTCCTGGAGGCTTTCCATGCTGACCACGCACCACCGCTGCGCTTTCGTGGCCGCCGTGACGCTGGCCCTGCTGGGAGCCACGCTGCCATCGGAGGCACTGACCGGCGCCGGGCCGCCATCGGGGGCTCCGCCGGGAACCGGCCCGCCGACAGCCGCCGACCAACCCGACCTGTCGCGCTTCTACGACCAGAAGATCGACTGGGCGGACTGCCAGGGCGACGGCATACCCGAGGACCTGCAGTGCGGCAAGGTGACCGTCCCGCTCGACTACGCGAGACCCGCTGAAGGAACAGTGGATGTCGCCATGGCCCGCTACCGGGCGACGGGCAAGTCCAGGGGTTCCGTACTGCTGAACTTCGGCGGGCCCGGCGGGTCGGGCGTCAGTCAACTCGCCTACGCCGCCGATGACTTCATGGGCCTGACGGACGGCTACGACGTGGTGTCCTTCGATCCGCGCGGCGTCGGCAGAAGCTCGCCGGTCAGCTGCGGCGAGGGTGCCGACGCAACGTCGGGCGCCATCACGGACACCGGCCCGGACGCCGGCGATCCGCAGGCCTCCCTGAAGCTGCTGCGGCAGGCCGCCGACACCTGCGCCAAGCACTCCGGGCCCGTGCTGCGGCACATCGGCACGGTCAACGCCTCGCGGGACATGGACGTGATGCGCGAGGCGCTCGGCGACAAGAGGCTCAACTACCTCGGCTTCTCCTACGGCACGCGGCTGGGCGCCGTGTACGCGGCCCAGTTCCCCGAGAAGACCGGCCGACTGGTGCTGGACGGCGTGGACACCCTCACCGAACCGCTCAGTGAGCAGGGCATCGCCGGCGCCGAGGCCCAGCAGACCGCGCTGGAGGACTTCCTCACCTGGTGCGCAGAGGACATCAGTTGCGCGTTCGGACAGGACCCGCGCAGGGCCAGGCAGGAAGTGGTGCGGCTGGTCGAGTCGATGGACGAGGCCCCCGTGCCGACGGTCTTCGGCGGGCAGTTCTCCGGCCAGGACCTCGTGGGCGCCATCGGACAGGCCCTCTACAGCGAGGAGTTGTGGCCGGCCCTCGCGCAGGCACTGCGCTCGCTGGTCGAGGACGGGGACGCAACGGGGGTCATGCGGTTCTCCACCGGCGGCATCGCGGTGCCCGACGGCGATGGGCCCGTCCACGGTGGGCTCGTCGACGACGCGGATATCCCCGCCGACAACCTCCCGGCCGCGCTCATGGCCATCAACTGCGCGGACGACCCCGACCGCCCCACGGCCGGGCAGATCATCGAGAGCCTGGACAAGCTGCGCGCCGTTTACGAGGAGGCCTCGCCGGTCTTCGGCCAGTACCGGCTCACACAGGTGCTGACCTGCTACGGCCGCCCCAAGGGCACCAGCTACATCCGCGAGAGGGTACGCGACGTGGACACCTCGAAGATGCTCCTGGTCGGCACCCGCGGCGACCCCGCGACCCCGTACCGCTGGACCGTGGAGACCGCGAAGCGGCTCGGCTCGGCTGCCGTGGTGCTCGACAACAAGGGCGTGGGCCACACCGGGTACGCGTCCTCGAAGTGCGTGCACCGGAAGGTCGACGACTTCCTGCTGTACGGCTCCCTGCCGGCCGACGGGAGTTCCTGCGGGCCGGACGAGCGACCGCCCTCCTGAGGCATTGGCCCGGACCGTCCTCACGCCGGCATGGGGACGTCGCCGCTACGGGGGTGCCCGGCCAAGTCGTGGTGGGGCTCAACCAGTTACTGGACGCGTCGGCCCAGCCGGCCCTCGGCGGCACCGTGTGCTGCCGCTACCGGCCCGAGACCCGCACACTCCTCTGGGCGCGGGCAAAACACCCCGCCCCGCTGCTGTTCCGCGACGGGACGGGGCGTGTGCTTTCGCCGCCGGACGGCGTCCTGCTCGGCGCGACCTCGGGCGCCACCCACGGGCAGGCCGAAGACCGGCTCCAACCGGGCGACCTGCTGCTCCCGCACACCGATGGCCTGGTCCCCCGGCACGGTGGAACCGCAGCGGTGGACCGACTCCTCGACCTGCTCCCCCTTCGGGTCAGGCCCGCCCCGCACAGGACTGCGTACGGACGGTCCTGTAGCAGTTCGCCGAGACGGAGCGCCAGGACGGCGGCTGCGTACTCCTCATCGGGGTGGCCACCGGATACCGGTCGTCCGTCGGCCGGCATCAGCCTCGACGATTTCTCATCGCCGCTCATCGACGATTCCTCAGGTGCCCGCGCATTCATGCCCGTGCGCTGTGGCCGGCCCGGGTGTCCCAGCCGCTGGGCAACGCCAGTTTGATCTCCTCACGCAGTTCGTGGATCTTCGGATAGCTGGCGTACCGCGCCGTCAGCCGGTACATCTCGCGGAGCCGGTCCCAGGTGCGATGGGAGGAGTTGGTAGTCATCGACGTCAGGGCCAGGCGCGCGTATCGGTCGGCCTGCTCGGGGTCGTCGGCGATGAAGCAGGCGGAGGCGAGCGAGATGTGGTCGAAGATCTCCGACCGGTCCCGGCCCTTCTGGCGCAGCTGCAGCGCCTCCTTCGCGTGGCGCTGCGCCACGACGGCCGCGGCCGGTTCGTGCTCCGCGAGCGTCCGGTAGGCCAGGGCCTGCATACCGTGCATGTCCGCATCGTCGAAGAGCTGCATCCAACTCGGCGACGGTACGTCGCCCTTGTCCGAGACGAAGAGGTCCTCCGCCTCGCCGAGTGTGCGCCGCATGGCCTGGCCCCTGCCCATCGACGCCTGAGCCCAGGCCTCGATGGTGTGGAGCATGGCCTTCGTGCGCGGCAGTACCTCGTCACCGGAGCCCGACTGGGCGAGCTTCATGAAGTCGAGTGCGTCCTCGGGCCGGCCCAGGTGCACCATCTGGCGGGCGGCGCGGGAGAGCGCTTCCCCGGCGCGCGGCCGGTCACCGGCCTCACGGGCGGCGTGGGCGGCGATGATGAAGTACTTCTGAGCCGTGGGCTCCAGGCCGACGTCGTGCGACATCCAGCCCGCGAGGACAGCGAGGTTGGCGGCGACGCCCCACAGGCGCCGCTGCAGATGGTCAGGGTGCCGGTAGGCGAGCATGCCGCCTACTTCGTTGAGCTGTCCCACGACAGCCTTGCGTTGCAGTCCGCCCCCGCGGGCCGCGTCCCAGGCCCGGAACACCTCGACCGAACGCTCCAGTTCCTCGATCTCCTGCGACCCGATGGGGGCGGCCTCGTAGCGGTCGAACCCGGCGGGGTCGGCGAGCAGGGGATCGTCGGTCTCGGGAGCGTCGGCCGAAAGGGCCGGATCGGTGTGCAGCCAGTCGTGCATGGCATCGCTGAGTACGGATCCCGCGGCGAGCGCGGCGCCCGCGCCCACCAAGCCGCGTCGATTGAGCATGAGGTCCATTCCCGTGAATTCGGTGAGGACCGCGGCGGTTCGCTCGGGCGCCCACGGCACTCCGTCGGGATGTTCCACACTCCCGCCGCCCTGCCGTTTCCCCGTACGCCCGTGCCGGACCAGACCGAGGTCCTCGATGGTCACGACACGGCCGAGACGCTCGGTGAACAGCGCTGCCAGCACCCGCGGAACCGGATCGCGCGGGATCTCGCCCCTGTCGATCCAACGCCGCACCCGCGTGGTGTCGGTCGCCAGCTGGGGGTGGCCCATGGCCGCCGCCTGCCCGTTGACCATCCGTGCGAGCTCGCCCTTGGACCAGCCGGCCAGGCCGAACAGATCCGACAGACGGGTGTTGGGTTGTCCGCTCACGTCAAGCCCCCAGGTTCTCGGCTGAGTTGACACTAACCCCGTGTCAGTTGCCGCCGCACTATTCGCCAGGGTGCGCCAGGGTGCGCCAGATGGTGTGCCACTGCGCATCGGGTGTCAGGTAGGAACGCGCCACCCCGACCCGGTCGCCGAGGAACACTCCCCAGGGTGCGCCGAGGCGGCCGGGGCGGGTGGCGCGGTAATTCGCCGGCACACGAAGGGATCTGTATCACCCCATGTACGCAGCATCGTCCTCCGTGTCCGCCTCACCCCGTTCGCTGCGCTCCCGACCGCAAGCTCCCGGCCCCGCTCGAAGCGGGGAGAGCCCGGTGGCGGGCAGTGGCCCTCATCCGGACCCCGCGCGCTCGGGATCGCCCGTGCTCGGTGCCGGTCGACCGCGGCGCGTACCGGGACGCGGCGCCCAACCGCTCAGCGGGAGACTCGACCTGTCCGGCCCTCAAGGTGCGCAACTGCGCACGGCGATCGCGTCGGTGCACCGGATCTGTCCGGAGTTCGCTCCCGTGCAGGTGCTGCGCCGCAGCGGCCGCTCGGTGCTCCTTGTCGGCACGACGGGGCGCAGTACGGCCGTCGCGAAGTGTTTACCGGACCACTGCCCGGTGTGGGCCGATCGGATCCGCCAAGAGATAGCGGCATACCGCTCGTTCGTGCGGCACCGGCCTCCGGTGCGGGTGCCGCGGCTGATCGCGGCTGATCCGGACAACTGCACGCTGGTGATCGAGCGGATGCCGGGCCGGGTGGCGGCGCTGCAGCGGCACCCGGTGGAGACCCCGCCACGTACGGACATCAGGGCGGCACTGAGCGCGATCTGCCGGCTCAACGCATGGCGGCCGCCGGCGGGGATGTTCGACGCCCCGCTGGACTACGCGGCGCGGATCTCCCGGTATCACGAGCTGGGTCTGCTCACCGACCGGGACATGGGCGATCTGCAGAAGCTGGTGCACGGCATCGCGCAGTCGGCGGGGCGCCATGGGATGGGCCAGTTCTGTCACGGCGACGCGTTGCTGTCGAACCTTTTGCTCTCACCGGCCGGTCCGGTGCTGGTGGACTGGGAGCACGCCGGCTGGTATCTGCCGGGCTACGACCTGGCGACGTTCTGGTCGGTGCTCGGCGACGCCCCGGTCGCACGGCGGCAGATCAGCCAGCTCGCGCAGTCGGCGGGGCCGGCGGCGCGCGACGCCTTCCTGGTGAACCTGATGCTCGTGCTGACCCGTGAGATCCGTACGTACGAGACCGCCGTGCAGCGTTCGATGCACGAGGTGATCCCGGCGGCACCGGTACCCGCCCACCCGGGTGCTGCGCCGTCCGGCGAGGAGCAGCGGCTGCTGCTCAGGCGGCTGCACGACGACTGCCAGCTGGCCCGGCGGGCCGTTCGCGCGGCGGTCGGCACTCGCTGACGGGGACGAAAAGGTCCGTGGTGCGCCCAGAACAGCGGCACCGCGGACCTTCGTCATGCGACCACCGGACCGCACTCGCTTCGGAGCACTCAGGCCTCCTTGCCCCATATGTACCGTCGCCCGGCGATTCGCCTCCTGCACGGCGGCGAGCACGCCCGGCCGTGCCTCGCGTCAGTTGCCCACGTCGTAGCCGGACCAGCCGCCACGCGAACTGCGGCCTTCAGCATGGTTCGTCGGGATATATCCCATGCGGCTCAGGAGCCTCATGCGACATGCCTGTCGGACGCTGATGGTCCGATCAACCACGCGACAAGGGGTGGGTCAGGTCAGCCCTGCTGAAAGAGCTCTGCGGGCAGCGGCTTCAGAAGCGCGTACAGGTCGTCGGTGATGGGGCGGTCCCAGGCGGCGATGGTCACCAGGACCTTGTCACTGCGATCGAACTGCACACAGGAAACGCGCTCCTCGGAGAGCTTGAGGCGGCGCACGATCAGGAGGTTGTCGCCCTGCATCACCGGCGTGTCCTCAACGCCGACGACGGTGACATCCTCGTCGTTCTCCAACGCCAGCAGCAGCTGGGCCACCTCGAACGGGATCTCGCCCTCGACGACCTCGCGGGCCGGGGAGCCCTCCGGCAGATTGCCGATGATCATCGCGGGGCCGCGGCCGCCGAACAGGTCGTAGCGCAGGAACACGCCTTGGCAGCTGCCGTCGGGGGCGGGCAGCAGGCCCGCGCCGAGATTGCCCGGCCAGTCCCCCGGGTCCATGGCCAGAACATCGAAGTCGGGCCCGGCGGGCGTGGCGCTGCGGCGGCGGAGGAAGGACATGCCGCAATGGTACGTGCAAGGCAGGGCCGCCGCCTCGGCCGCCCGGCCCTGCGGCACGATGCGATGGGCCGTAAGGGAAGCCGGCGGCGATGTCGCAGCTCAGGTCACCCTCCAGTGGCCCCAGCAGGGTGGGCATCGCACGGTCTTGTACCGCTATGCCGTTATCGTGTGCCGCTCGTGGTGGCGGTCGACGCGCGCCCGGTTGCCGCATGCGCGCCGGTGCCGATCACGAGGGGGCACGAGCAGGCGCCGACGACGGCCCACCACCCACGAGGTCGGCGGGCCACCACCGCGCGCTTGGCCCGGTTCGGCGTGGGCGCGCAGGCCGGCGTGCCGGGTTCAGGTGAGGTCGAACTCCCCCTTGCGTGCCCCCGACACGAAAGCGCCCCACTCCGCGGGTGTGAAGATCAAGGAGGGGCCTTCGGGGCGGCCACTGTTGCGCATCGCGATGAAACCCTCGACAAAGGCGATCTGG
>CAMLJW010000070.1 GCA_946480485.1 uncultured Streptomyces sp.
CGCGGCTCGCGGCTCGCGGCTCGCGGCTCGCGGCTCGCGGCTCGCGGCTCGCGGCTCGCGGCGATGGTACGTGTATCGCATCTCAAGCCGGTTAGCAATCTTTCAGGCGGTTCGTGGGCGGGTGGGCGGACGTGTGAACTCGTACACGGTAACGAATAGCGCCGACCTCGAGGTAAGCATCGCTCACAGGAACTGCGGAGCGCGAGCACGGCCGCGTGGACGAGGCACGGTCAGCACGGACGGTTCCGCCGGGCGCGAACACACTCGACAACGCGGAGACCGTCGCCACCCTGCCGTACGACACCGTGTGGCGGATGCTGAGGCCAGACCCAGTGCGAATGGGGTCAGGTGCTGGATGCCTCGAAGGTCTCGATCGTGCAGCGTGCTGCCCCGCTGCGCTCGATCCTGGCGTCGCTGGTGATCAGCGGAACGCCGAAGGTCTCGGCGAGGGCCACGTAATGCGCGTCGTAGACGGAGAGGTTGTTGGACAGCTCGCGTACGCGCTGCCACAGGACCAGCGTGGGGTGCAGGTCGAGAGCGAGGGCCTGGTAGTCGGTGATCGCCTTCAGGGCCTCCTTTTTTCTGCGCCTGGACGGCTGGCGCCGGGCAGGGCAGCCGGTCCTCGACGAACTGCGTACGGGGGACACCGCGCGGATCAACGAGCTGGCAGATGAGCTCGCCACGCGCTACCCGACCGGGGAGCACGACCGGGACCGCGTCGTGCTGTCCGTCGCGCTGGAGGTCCGTGACGCGGCGGGCCAAACCTGGGCCGGCTCCTATCTGCTGGACCTGGTGGGCGACGCGGCGGGGACCGCGATGGCGCGCTGTGTGTCGGTGCCGCTGGCCTACGGCATCTCACGCGTCCTCGACGGCACGACACCATCCGGTCTGCACAAGGCCACCGACGACGCGGGGGAGGCGGCTCGCTGGATCACGTTCCTGAAGGACTACGGCATCCGATGTACGTATGAGGAGAGCCATGGGTAGACACGCGCACCACGACTGGGTCGGTATCGGCATGCGTCCGGCGAATCCGAGCCTCGCATCCTTGTCGTACCGGCACACCGAAGTACCCAAGTGCGCGGCGACACCCATCCCAACGACACGTGGCCGCGTTCTCACCCTCGCCTGCGGGGGTGTTCGACCCGGATGCGCAGCGGCGCGAGGAGGCTGTTCACATAGTCGCGGCCCGTCGGGGTGTTCAGCTCCAGCAGGGGTTCTGACGACGGTTTGAGCAGGGCGGGGCCGTCCTCGCGTTCGTACAGGACGCAGACCTCGCCGGACACTGCGCCGGAGTCCTGGCGCGACGGCCAGCGGATGCCCATGGCCCAGTCGGCCTGGTCGCGGATCCAGGAGCCCCAGCGGCGGGTGCGCGGGTAGTCCGGTGCCGGGGCCTGGACGAGCCAGATGTCCTGGTGGACCGCCGCCAGACGGGCGTTGTCCGTCAGGTCGACCAGCGGCAGGTCGGTGGCCGTGGCGACCTTGGACAGCACCATGTCCCGCACCCGTGGCTGGGTGATGCGTCGCCGCCCGTCCGGCCGCATCCGCAGATCGCGGGCCAGGGTCTCGCACAGGGCGGTCAGCGGGGACAGACCGGCGTACAGATACGGGAGCGGGCCGGTGCTCAGCCCGTCCCGGATGTCGCAGAACCGTCCGCCGCCCCAGTGCAGATCGGCCGGTACGGGCTTGAACTCGGTGGCGGCACGGTGTGCGCTGTGCACACGCCACAGTTCGGTACCGGCCGGCAGCACATGGCGGTACGGCTTCGCTCGGACGGTCGGGGTGGGGATCATCTGGTCGGGCACGCGTTCACCACTCCGGGATCTCGGCTCGCGCGGCGGACAGCAGAGCGTGGTCCACTCCGGTGCCCAGCAGCCTCGCGGGCGCGGCGTCGAGCCACACGTTGGAGCCCAGCCACCAGTCGGCGGCACCCCAGGGGTCCACATCGGCCGACAGCAGTCGGTTGATCTCGACGACGACCGGGTACGGTGCCCCGGATTCCGGATCGAGCTGGAACGCGGGGACCCGTTCCACCTCGTTGGTGTCGATCAGCAGGATCAGGTCGTGGGCCTGCGCCGCGGCGAGGTCTAGGGAGGCGGCGGGGAGGGCGGGTTCGGCCAGCAGCCAGGCGTCGTCGAGGTCGGGGCGGTAGGGGGCGTCGGGTTCGGCCGCGTTTCTCACGGCGTTCACCACATGCGCCGTGGTCGGCGGGTGAGTCGGGGTCACCAGGATTCCCGAGTCCAGCACCTCCGTGCGCAGTCGCCGGAGCAACGCCAGCAGCGCGGAGTTGTCCTGTGGCGGCGGCAGTCCTGGCTGGAAGCGCACTCCGGACGGGGTCAGCGCCTCGCGCACGGGGTGACCGGGGGACGCGAACGGTTTGATCAGCTCGCGCAGGTCGCCGGCGGCGGCCACGGGGTCCGACTCGGCGTCCGCCAGGATCTCCAGCAGCTCTTCGCGCGCGGGCGCGTCCAACCGCCCGGAGAGCTCTGCCCAGTGAGCATGGATCGCCTCAACGGCGTCAGCCAGGAAGGACAAGCCGACACCCCCTCTCCCGAAGGCACCGTAACAGCGCTGAAAGAATGCTGTGCCGAGAGAGTCGAATCGGGGTCGGGCACCCGCCGAGTGAGGCATGATGGGCGCCAGGCATCGCCCGAGGGAGTCGGTGCACGCCATCGATCGCCCGCCGACCGGGCCCCGGGCCAGCCCCGTACTGAACGGTGGGCCCTCTCCCGCGCGGTTCAACTGCGGCCCTGGGGGAGGGTCATTGAGCAACTCCGCGGCATACGCGTGGTCTTACGTCGACGTCGAGGCGGAACGGCGCAGGGAACTGCGCGCCCAGCTCGCGCAGGAGACCACCCGCTCACACAACCTGCGCGGCCAGGCCAGGTCGCTGCGCCGCGCGTACCGTACGGCCAGCATCGACGTGCACATCGTCACCGTGTCGGGCTCCGCCGACGTTGCCGAACTGGCCGCCGCCCTGGACTCGGCCCGTCGGATCAACGAGCGGGCGGAGGCCGAACTCAGCCGGGCGGCCTGCGAGGTCTGGTCTCCTCCACCGGGCAAGGACGCGGACGCGGGCAGGGACTCCGGCAGGGGCGCGAGCAAGCAGCGCCCGGCACCGGCACCGACGGTCCGGGCCGCCGAGGACCGCACCGCCCAGGTCCGTGCCTCCGCCCTCGTCGAGGCCGAGGCGCTCCTCAACCGCGACGGACCCTCCTGCGAGCCCGACGACCTGCCCGTCTTCGCCCGCCGTCTGGAGGCGTTGCGGCAGGCGCGCAGTGCCGAGGAGGCCCGTACCCTCCTCCACGATCTCGGCGTACTCGTGCACAAGTCGACCCAGCGGCAGCGGAACGCCGTCCGGCTGGCCGGGCTGCGGGCCAGGCTCCTCGACCGGCTGGAGGACGCCGCACCGGAGGACCGGCGGCGGCTGTCGGCGGCCGTGGCCGAGGCGCCCGACCCGGCCCATCTGGAACAGGAGGTGGAGTGGGTTGTGGCACGGGCGGACACCGCCCGGCACCGGGGCACGGTCGCCGACGCCGTGATGCGGGTGCTGCGCGAGCGTGACTACGCCGTGGGCGACGACTTCGCCGACCTGCTGGCCGAGGACGGCAGCGTCGTCGTGCCGTTCGGCGGGGCGGCCGAGGCGTCCGGCGAGGCCGCGGTCCCCGACGGCTACGGGCTGCGGGTGGCACTCGCGCCCGACCGGCCCGGCCTCACCACCGTGCTGGTGGCCGAGTCGGAGACCGAGGCCGAGACCGACCGCCGGGTCCAGCAGTGGTTCTGCGCGGACCAGTTGCCCGGCATCGAGGACGCGGTGCGTGACCAGGGCGTCGACCTGGCCCGCACCTCCGCGCTGCCGCCCGGGGTACGACCCACGGCCGTGGCGCCCGACGGCTCGTGGCCCGGCACGGGACGCGCCCATGACCGTACGACGGATGACGGTACGACCACCGAGGACGGTGCGACGGACCGGGCGGCCCCGGCAGACCAGGCGGACCGGCGCCGCAAGAAGAAGGCCAAGCCCGCGCGGCGCACCACGTACGGACAGGAGCAGCGGCGTGAGCGCTGACAGCGGTGGGGCGTTACGCAAGGAGGGCAAGGAGGGCAAGGAGGACGCGCCGGCTCCGACGGCCGTCCCGCCGCTCGCGCCCGCCTGGATCCGTGAGCTGGACATGGCGCTCACCGTGTACCCGCAGATCCTGCTGACCGGCAACGTACGCGATGTGTTCCTGCTGCCCGAGGACGGCGAGGGCGGGGTGGCGGTGCCCGAACCGGACGGCCCGCCCATGCCGTACAGCCTGGAGGAGATCATCGAGTCGCTCTGCCGCACCCGGGGCTACGGCGCCCTGGCTCGGCAGAGCATGGTCAACGACCGGGTGCTCGCCTGGCGGCTCACCAACGACCCGTTCGCCTTCCCGCCCGCCCTGCGCCGCATGGCCGAGGAGGACGCCCGCGCGGAACGGGAACGCGCCGAGCGGGAGGGCGGAGCGGGCGCCGGAGCGACGAACGGCGCCGACGCGGCCGACCATGACGCCCACGGAGACGATGACGACGATGGCGACGACATCGAGGCGGGCATCGCCCGGATCCGGGAGATCATGATCGGCACGGTCCAGCACGGGGGCCCCGCGATCGGACTGATCATCCCGTACACCGCCCGCCTCGGATCACCGCGCGGCCCCGTCGTGGGCGAGGCGGCACGACTGCTCGCCACCGCCGAGGAGTTGGGCCACTGTGCGCGGCCGGTGCGCGGCAGCGGGGCCGTGACCCCGTACAACACCGTCTTCTGGGTGGTGGAGAAGCAGGAGGACCTGCCGCTCGAATTCGCCATCGGCAGCCGGGCGTTGCGTGTGATCACGGTGCCCGAGCCGCCGCACGACCAGCGCCGTGCGGCCGGCCGGTTCGTGGTCGAACGGCTCGCCAGGCGCCGGCCGGGCAAGGACGGCGCGTCGACCGGCGAACCGGCGACGGAGGAGGAGCAGGATCGGGCGACCGAGGCGCTGGCGCGTTCCTCGTACGGCATGGGCGTCGGCGAGATCCTGGCGGTCGGCCGGATGGCCGCCGACCGGGGACTGCCGCTGAGCCGTCTGGACGAGGCCGCCCGGCTGTACCGGGTGGGCGTACTCGACAACCCCTGGGCCACCCAGGCCGTGCGCGAGAACATCCTCAACGGCGAGGGCTACCTCAACTCCGAGGTCATCGGGCAGCCGCACGCCGTACGGCGCACCATCGAGATCTTCATGCGCTCGGCGGCCGGACTGACCGGGGCCCAGTCGTCCAGCTCGCCCAGCCGGCCGCGCGGCACGCTGTTCCTGTCCGGGCCGACCGGTGTCGGCAAGACCGAACTCGCCAAGGGCGTCGCCAAGATGATCCTCGGCGAGGACGCCCGCCCGATCCGTTTCGACATGAGCGAGTTCGCCGAGGAGCATGCCCGGGACCGGCTGATCGGGGCACCGCCCGGCTTCGTCGGGCACAGCGCGGGCGGTGAGCTGACCAACGCGGTGCGCGCGCATCCGATGAGCGTGCTGCTCTTCGACGAGATCGACAAGGCGCATCCGCGGCTGTTCGACCTGTTCCTGCAGATCCTGGAGGACGGCCGGCTGACCGACGGGCAGGGTGCCACCGTTCACTTCACCGAGTGCGTACTGATCTTCACGTCGAACCTGGGTGTGTCGGCGGAGGTCCTCCGGCCGAAGAACCGTCGCGGCGCCAAGGCGGAGGGCGGTGGTGAGGAGAGCGACGGCGGGGACAAGGAGGCGGACGAGGCCAAGCGGCGGCCGCGGCTCAGCAGGCACGACAGGCCGGAGGATGTGCGCGAGGCCCTGCGGGCGGCGTTCGACGCCTTCTTCAACGACCACATCGGGCGGCCCGAACTGCGCAACCGGTTCGGCGACAGCTTCGTCCCCATGGACTTCATCCAGCCCGACTCGGTACCGCTGATCCTCAACAAGGCGCTGGCCTCCGTGACCGCCCGCGTCAAGGAGGTGCACGGCGCCGAGCTGACGGTGGCCGACGACCCCTGGGAGGTCCTGCGGGTCGAGGCCGCACGCCGGCTGGACCACGGCGGGCGCGGGGTGGTGACCGCCGTGGAGTCGGCGCTGGTCAACCCGCTCTCCCGAGAGCTGTTCCACCAGCCTGCCCAAGCCGGGGAGCACATCGCGGTCGAAGCGGTGGACGGCGAGGACGAGGCGTACACGCTGAAGGTACGGCGATGGGTGTGAGGGACGGTACGGCGGCGGCGGGGCCGGTGCTGCGGGTGTCCCAGGTGCTCGGGCCGATCACCGCGCTGGGGCCGGGGCGCCGTCTCGGGGTGTGGGTGCAGGGCTGCCCGCTCGCCTGTGCCGGGTGCATGTCCCGGCACACCTGGGATCCGCGGGGTGGCCATGACGTCGAGGTGGAGCGGCTGGTGCGACTCTGGTTGCGCGCTCTGGCCGACGGCTACGACGGGCTGACGGTGAGCGGGGGCGAACCGTTGGAGCAGCCGGGGGCGCTGGCCGCGTTCCTGGACGCGGCCGACCGCGTGCGCCGCGACGCCGGCCGGGCCGACGCGGACCTTCTCGTCTACACGGGCTGGGAGAACGCCGAGATCGCCGCGTCGCCGCCGGCCACGGCCGCGCTCGACCGCGCGGACGCCGTGATCACCGGGCGGTACCGCGCGGGCGAACCGACCAGCCTGGTCTGGCGCGGCTCGGCCAACCAGCAGCTGACCCCGCGAACGCCCCTCGGCCACCGCCGCTACGATGCGTATCTGCGCCGCCGCTCCGACCACCCCGAACTCCAGGTAGGGGTGACGGACGGCGCCGTACACATCGTCGGCGTCCCCAGACCTGGTGAACTGAGCGCCCTGGAACGGGATCTGGTCGCCCGGGGAGTGACCTTCCGGGAGAACACATGGCGACCGTGACCACCCGCTACCGCTGCCCTGTGACGCCCGAGGAGTGCCCGACGTCTGCGCGCCGCGGGTTCTGCCGGATCCATGAGTGGGAGCAACTCGTGCCCGAGCGGGTCTATGTGACGGCCGAGGCGGGGGACGGGGCACAGACGGCCGGGCCGAGAACAGAGGGGCCGGGGCCGGCCGGTACGAGCGCCGACGCGCCCGGGGCGGCCGACCGGACCGCGGACGCCCGTCAGCAGGACCCGGCATCTGCGGCGGGGCCCGGCGGCCGATGCCAAGCGCCCGCCGGAGCGAACCGGCGGCCTGCCGGCGCGAAGGGGGAGCCCGCCGAACCGAGTGGGGAGCGCACCGGGCGAAGCCGGGGAGTCGACGCTCGCGACCGCGGGGCGCACCGCGCCGATCCGGGGGCCGGCTTCCACGCGCCTCACGGCCGGTCCACCTCCGCCGACTCATCGCCCGCCCCCCACACCCCCAGCAGCCGGCCCACCCCCACCGCACCCCCCACCCGCCTGCAGTCGACGACCGCCCCCGGGTCGCGGCCCGACCAGGGTGCCCCCGGCCCCACCCCAGTCACCCCCGGCCTCGCCCTCGTGATGGGCGGTGCGCTGATCCCCGTACGCGACGCGGATCAGGGTCCCACCGCCCTGGGCCGGGACGCGCCCGACTGCGCCCATGTGCCGGACCTGGCCGCGCTCGATCAGGTTTCCCGGGCGCACGCCGAGTTGTACTGGGACGCGGGCCGGCTCTACATCGCCGACGCCGGCTCGTCCAACGGTACGTTCGTCGACGGCGAACGCATCACCCGTCCCGTCCAGTTGTGGCCCGGCTCCCACCGTCTCCGGTTGGCCCAGCCCCCGGAGGCCGTGGACGTGGGCCTCGTCGAGCTCGACGAGTTCGGCGCGCCCCGCTGAGCCGTACGACACCGCCGCACCCGTTGCACCCACGTCATCCGTTCGAGGCCCGGCAGCACGCCGGGTGACAAGGACACCTTCGAGGACCCCGCATGGCCGACAACCCCGCCGAGGACCCGGCGAGCCCCGCCGACCCGCCGCGCAAGCAGCCGAGCCCGCCGACCCGCAAGCAGGGCTCCGACGCCTTACCTCCGAGCCCTCCCACCCGTGTGCAACGGCCGGGCTCCGAGCCCAGACCCCCGAGCCCGGCGACACGTAAACAGCAGGCCCGGCCGAAGCCCGGGAAGCCCAAGTCCGCGCATCCCAAGTCCGCGAATCCCAAGGCCGCCAAGTCCAACGGCGCCGAGCCTGACACGTGCACTGGGCCGAACACCCCAGGTCCTCCCACCGGCCTCCAAGGCCCCGAAGCCCCCACCCGCCGCGAAGCCCCCACCAGCCCTGAAGCCCCCACCCGCCGTGAAGCCCGCAACACCGCCCGCGCCGACTTCCCCCAGGGCCTGCTCGACCGCTACGAGCCCTACAACATCGCCGGCGCCGGTAGCGAGGGCACCGTCTGGCATGTGCGGCGGCTCGCCGACGGCACCGACGCGGCCGTGAAGATCGCGCACCCCGGTCAGGCCATGGACCTGGACACTCTCGAGCACCTCGCGACTCCCGAGTTCCGCCGACACGTGCCCCGTATCCATGAGTTCGGCGACATCGCTGTCGGCTCCGCCGTGTGCGGCTGGGTCGCGATGGAGTATCTGCCGGCCACTTTCGAGGACCACCTCACCCGGCGGCTGCGTGACGGAAAGCCGCGCGAGGACCGGGCACACACCGAGCGGACCGTCCGCGAACTCACCAACCTGCTCGACTTCTGGCAGACCCGCATCGACCGCAACCCCCTCGACCTGAAGCCCGCCAACATCCTCGTCAGACAGCGCAAAGGCAGCGGCGACGGGGGCAACAGCGGCGACCGGTTCCAGCTCGTCGTCGCCGACTTCGGCGGGGTCGCCCGGTTCACCGCCAGCCAGAGCTACCGCGACTTCCAGATCACCGCCCTCTACATGGCGCCCGAGCAGATCGTCAACCAGAACCTGATGGCCACCCCGTGGTGGACCCTCGGCCTCGTCCTGTACCAGGTGTTCACGGGCCGCCCGCTGTACGTCCTCGGAGACGACGCCCGCATCACCGACGAGGCCTGGACCAGGGGGCTGATCCTCAACCATGAGGTCGACCTGTCCGCCGTCACCGACGCCCGGCAGAACCTGCTGCTGCAGGGCCTGCTCACCAAGGACCCCGACGACCGCTGGACCGCCGCCGAGGTCCGCCGCTGGCTCAGGGGCGAGGAGCCGCCCGTGGTCCGGCCCGCGGCCCCCGCCGCCGCACCGGCCGCCGCCCGTCACGCCAACCGGCCCATCACCTTCCGTGGCACCGCCCACCACGAGGCCGAGAGCCTCGCCGCCGCGATGGCCCAACACTCCCAAGAGGCCGCGGACTGGCTCGCGGGCGCGGACGGTCCCCGGCTCGTGGCCTGGCTGCGCGACGAGCTGGAGGACAGGTCGTACGACAGCGGGCAGCTGCTCGCGCTCAAACGCGGCCCGGACAAGGCGGTCCGGGCGGCCGTCGCCGCGCTCTCCTTCGTGGCCGTCTTCGCACCCACGGCGACCCCGCAGTACCGCGGCCGGCGCGTGGACGCGCAGGGCATCGCCCGGATCGCCCGGGGGCAGGGCGCGGTCGCGTTCATCGACGAGCTGCTCAAGGCGAACGTGCCGACCATCGCGGCCGGTTTCCACTGCGCCCACCCCGAGTGCACCGACCAACGCTGCGAGGTGCTGCTCACCCTCGCCGATGAACTGCCCCGCACCATCGAGGACGTCCGCGTCCAGGCCCGCGGACTGGGCCGCCGGGGCGGCGAAGGCGGCGACCTCGACCAGCGCGAGACGAACGCCGCGTACGGCCTGGCCGCCGCGCTGATCGTGCACCCCGGCCGGCGAAGGCAGGCCCTCCTCCCGCTCGCCGGGCTTCCCGGTCCGCTCGCCGCGCTTTTCGCGAAGGCCCCGGCGGGCGTCCTCGCCGTACTGGCCCAACTCAACGGCCTGATACGTCAGGTGGGCGCGGTGCTGCACCGCCGTGCGCAGGACGCCGGGTTCCCGCGCCGCTGGGCGGAGCTGCACCGCCGGGCCGCGGGTGGCGATGTGCGGACGGTACCGGGGCGGGCCGCGCTCGTCGCCGCGGCCGTATTGCTGCCGAGAGCGCTGCGCGCCGACGCGATCGGGCAGGACCACGAGGTCACGCTCGCTGAGTGGTGGCTTACCGCCCGGCCGCCGCTGGCGCGGCGGCTGGGCGCCGCCACCGCGCTGTTCACCATGTTCTGGCTGCTGATCTGGTCCGCAGTGATGCTCCGGTTCGTCCACGACACCGGGCTCGGCCCGGTCGCCCTCGACCCCGCCGACGCACTCACCGCCCCGCTCGCCCGCGCCGCCGACGCCGCGTCCGCGACCCAGAGCGAACTGTGCGCGGTGGCGCTGGCCGGAGCCATGGCCTTCGCGGCGGCCCCCGCCCGGATCTCCGGGCGCCTGCTGCTGGCCGGGGCGGCCCTCGTGGCGTACGTCGGCTACGCGCGCCCGGACCTGCCCCCGCTCGACCGGCTGCACGCCCCCGACGGGCTGACGGAGCGTCTGCGTCACCTCCTGGGCGGCTGGCAGAGCTGGAACGCGGTCATGGCCCTGGTCGGCCTCCCTCTCGTCTGCCTCCTGCTTCTGCTCCTCGCCCGGTGGCTGCTCGCCCAGGCCCGTACCGCGGAGGAGCAGCAGGCCAGGCTGCGGCGCGAACGGGCCGAGCAGCGCCGCGCCCGCGCCGGTCTGCCCCGGCGCCCGTACCAGGACCCGAGGCGCTGGCGCTCCGGCCCGCTCGGCACCCGGGACCGCGCCCTGTTCGCGCTGGCCGCGCTGCTCACGCTGGTCACCCTGCTGTGGGCGGCCGTCGAGGTGCGGGTCGCCTTCACGGGGGAGCACCCGACGCTCGCCTCGTGGGGGACCGGCCAGGAGGGTGCCTCGTACCAGTCGCAGTATGTCCTGGTGTGCGCGGCGGCCTGCGCGCTGGCCTCGCTGTCCTCGCCGGCTGCCGCCCGCCGGGTGTTCAGGTGGGCCGTCGCCGTGGTCCTCGTGCTCGGCCTGTGGCCGCCGCCGGTGGAGCCCGCGCGCGCCGTGAGCATGCCCGTGGTGCCCGACCTGTTCACCGGGTTCGCTGACACCTGGGGCCACGCGGCGTTCTGGGCGGCACTGCTGCTGGCCCTGCCGCTGAGCCTGTACGCGGGCGGATTCGCCGTGCGCCGCACCCGGCGCGCCGCGCGATGACCGCCCCGGCCACCACGCCCGGCCCGCCGGAGATCGCCCCCGGCGCCGGGCCGCCCGAACTCCTCGACCACGCCGAGCGGTTGCTCGAACACCACGACGAGCAGGACCGGCCCGGGGAGGCGGGCGGCTCCTGGCGCCGCTGCCGCGACGTACTGCTGCGCGCCCGCGACCTGCTGGAGCGCCAGGCGTCCGACGCCGACCCGGCCGCACTGGCCCGCGCCCGTTTCCTGCTGGGCCTCACCCTGTCGGTGGGATACTGGCAGGCCGTGGGCGGAAACGCCGACGCGTACGGAATCCAGGACCCGCACACCCTCCGCCGCACCGCCCTCACCCTCCTCGCCCTGTCCCGAGCCACCCTCCCGCAGAACGACCCGACCTACGCGACCGCCTGCGTACGCCTGGGCCTGATGCTCCACGCCCGGTACGAGGACACGCTCGCCGCCACCGACGACGACACGGGCATACGAGCTTCCGCCGAAGAGCTCACGCACACAAAAGCGTGCGACGACGACCTCGACGAGGCCGTCACCGTCTTCGATGACGGCTTGCCGTTGCTCGAAGACGAACCCCACCCCGGTCTGTTCATCGCCTACGGCTGTGCGCTCGCCGACCGCTACGACCGCGACCGCGCCCCCGACGACCTGCGTCGCGCGCAGGCCGTGCTGGAGGCGGTGCTCGACGGGCTGCGGCCGGCCGGGTGGGAGCCCGCCGAGGACGGGGCGGGCTCCTGGGCGGACGAGGCCGACGAGCTGGAGACCGAGGCGCGGGTCCGGCTGGTCCGGCTGCTGCAGCAGTCACCGGAGGCCGCCGACGCCGAACGGGCGGACCAGCACCTGGAGTTGCTGGCGGCGACCCTGCCGGACGAGCACGCCGCGCGGATCTTCGCCGCCGGGCACCTGGTCGACGTGTACCGGGAGCGCGGCGGCGGACGCGTCCGGCCCGAGGATCGCCCCGCGTACCTCGCACGGCTGCGCGACCTGTACCGCCTCCTCGACCCCGAGGGCCCTGACCGCGCCCGGGCGGCGGCGATGCTGGGCGCCGCGCTCGCGGAGCGGGACGAGTCGGCCGGGCCCGGTTCCGTGCCGACGGCGGAGAACGAGGAGGCGGTCGAGCTGCTGCGGGAGGCGCTTGACGGCCTGGCCGACGACGGGCTGCGGCCGACGAGCCACGCTCTCCTCGGCTGTCTGCTGAACTCCCTGCACGAGCGCCATCCTGAGCGGTACGACAACGACGAGGCCCTGCGCCATCTGGAGCGCGCCGTCGAGCTGTGCCCGGACGACGACCCGATGCGCAGCGACCTGCTCAACCAGCTCGCGCACGCCGCCATCGTGCGCGATGAGGGGGGCCGCGCCGACCTGGAGGGCGTCGACCGCACGATCGCCCTGCTGAACGAGTCCATGCGGGTGCCGTCGGGGTCGCCGGGCTTCGGCTCGCAGGCGCACGGGGCGTACGCCGCCGCGCTCAGTCAGCGCCACGCGCTGTCCAACTCGGCCGACGACCTGGACGCGGCGATCCGCCATCTGACGGCGGCGTTTCGGCAGACCGCGGTCGACGACGTGAACCGGGTGGTGTACCTGCAGAACCTGGCCGTCAACCTCTACCAGCGCTACCAGGCGGGCGGCGACCTCCAGGACCTGGAGACCGCCGCCCGCTACATGCGGGAGGTCAGCGCCATCCTCGAGGGCGGCGACACCGGTGTGCCCATCGATCTGTATCTGGTCGAGCGGGACCGGCCGTACCTCGAACACGGCCTCGCACAGCTGCAGTTCATGCTCGCCATGACGGCCGGCAGCCAGCCCGGCATGGCGGCGGCGGTCGAGGCGATGCGCCGGCTGCGGGACTCCGTACCGGAGGACGACCCGGCGCGCCTCCCGCTCGACGCGGACTTCGGCCTGATGCTGCTGGTGCGTTCCTTCTACGGCGGCACCGTACGGGACCGCCTTGACGGTCTCGTCCTCATGTCGGAGAGCGTGGAGGCGTTGCCCGACAACCACCCCGACCGGCCCAGGCTGCTGCTGCGCACGGCAGGCGCGGTGCTGATGACGTCGTTCACGCCGTACAACAAGCGGGGCATCGAGTCGGCGGAGAAGATGCTGCGGGACGCCATCGCCGCCGTGGCTCCGGAGAGCCAGGAGGGGCTGCGGGCCGGCGCGTTGTACGCGATCCTGTGCCACAGCCGCTTCCTCCACGGGCGCGCTCCCGCCGACGCCGATCGGGCCGTCGAGCTGGCCCGTGCCGCGCGCGAGCGCATCGCGGACCGGCCCCCCTCTCCGGTGGGCACCCTCCTCTCCCATGTCCTTGCCGATGCCCTGCGGGCCCGCTCGGCACCCGGCGACGACGAGGCCGCACGGCGCACGGGGATCGCCGGACTGCGCGAGGCGGCCACCGTCGTACTGCTCCAGGCCGCCGCCGAACCGGCGCTCCAGATGGCCCGCACCGCCTCCGACCGGGCGCTGCAGATCGCCCGCTGGTGTCTGGCGGACGGCGATCTGGCCGCTGCCGTGGAGGCGTTGGAGCTGGGCCGCGGCCAGGTGCTGCACGCCTCCACGGCCACCGCCGACGTGCCCGCCCTGCTGCGTGAGGTCGGCCGGGCGGATCTCGCCGAGGAGTGGGAGGGCGGCTGCTGGGCGCCGGCTCCGCCCGACCTGGGGGCGCTGCTGGACGGCCCCGGCTCGCTCCTCGGCGCGCTCGGCGAGGGGGCCGAACTGCCGCTCCCGGACGACCTGCGCCGGCGTACGCTCACGGCCCTGGCCCGGTCCCGCGCGGGCACCACCCTGATGACCCCGCCCACGGCCGAGGAGATCGCCGCCGCCCTGCGCCGGGCCCGCGCGCACGCGCTCGTCTATCTGCTGCCGCCCGGCGGCGGCCACGGCGGCACCGCGGTCGTCGTCACCCGCGAAGCCTGCGTCGGCACGGTCGATTTCGGCCTTCTGCGGCACGAGGGCCTCGACATCCTGGAGGCCTACCGGGAGGCCCACCGCCGCCGCCAGGCCGCACTGGACCAGGAGCCAGGCCCAAACGCCCAGGAGACGGCGCACACCCGATGGCGCTCCGCGCTGGAGGAACTGTGCGACTGGGCCGGGCCGGTGGTGATGGCCCCGCTCGCCCGCTCGCCCCTCATCCGGGAGGCGGGCCCCGAACCCCACCTGGTTCTGGTCCCGTTCGGCGATCTCGGCGGTATCCCCTGGCACGCGGCCCTGCTCAGCAGCGGCCTGCGCCACGGCGGTCGCCCGGTCCGCGCCGTCGAACGCCTGACCCTCTCGTATGCGGCCTCCGCCCGCCAGTTGCACGAGGTGCTGAGCCGCCCCCGGCTGCCCCTCAACACCCGTCCGGTGATCGTCGGTAACCCGGACGGCACCCTGCCCGGCGCCGCCACCGAGGCCCGCCAAATCCACAACTTTCTTTATCCAGAGGGCCAGTTGCTCGGCAGGGTGCGCCGCGCGGCCGGACCGGGGACCCCCGCCGAGGTACTGGCCGCGCTGCCGGGCGGGCGCGAGGGAGCCGGAGCGTCCGTCCTCCACCTGGCCTGCCACGCCCGCCCCTCGGGCAACTCCCCCCTGGACGCCTGCCTGTTGCTGGCGCAGCCCGAAAGCGGGTCGGGCCGGCTTCCCGTCGGCGAGATTCTCCGCCAGGCCCGGGGCCGACCGCCCGGTGCCCCCGGCGGCCTGGTGGTCCTCGACGCCTGCGTCAGCGACCACACCACCGGTCACTTCGACGAGGCCCTCACCCTCTCCACGGCGTTCCTCGCCGCCGGGGCCACCGGGGTCGTCGGCTCGCGCTGGGAGGTTCCCGACAGCCTCACCGGTCTCATGATGTACGTCTTCCACGACCGCCTCCGTACGGGAGCCACCCCGGTACGGGCGCTGCGGGAGGCACAGTTGTGGCTGCTGGACCCCGATCGCGAGGTCCCCGCGGACATGCCGCGCGCGGTGGCCGACATCCTGCACGACGGTGATCCGGCGGCACTGGAACTGTGGGCGGCGTTCTCCTGCCAGGGACACTGAGTAGGCGTTTGGTATTGATGCGCCCCGACCGTTTCAACTAAATGCGCCCGTATTCGGCGAGGTATTCCAAAAGCCGTACATTCCCAAGGGGATGTACCTCTACTGAACATGCCTGAAAGCTCACTGAAGAAGCCGTCAGGGATACTGAAAAAACACGATGCAGTACGGGAGACCGTGGCACGGGTGTATGTGCGGGGGAGGCGTGATGGACTCGGCCGTGGCGGGCCTGTTGGTGGCGGTGGTGGGCGTGGGCGGCACCCTGGGCTCGGCCTGGCTGACCCAGCGCCGCGGCGACGCGTCCCGTCGTGAGGAGTGGGAACGCCTTGAACGCACCCGCCTCGCCGAACTCACAGCCCGGCAGAGGCAGTCGGGCCTCGATGACCGCAGGGCGGCGTACACGGCGTTCAACGCCGCCGCCCGCCACTACCTGGCGACCCTGAACGACCACGCCCATGTGCTGCGGCTTGGCGCGGACGGCGCGCAGGAGTCGCTCGCCACCCTCGACACGGCCCGCGTCGAGTACCGCCGGCGGTATGCCGAGGCCCAGATGATCGTGCCGGACACGGTGCTGACGGAGGTGCGACAGGTCAATACGCGCCTGGGCTCGGTCTACGGTGCCTTGGCCCGCCTCACGCGCGGCAGGGCACGCGAGGGCGAGGACATCGCCAGCGCGCGGGCCGAGATCAAGGAGGGCTGGAGGCTTTTGTCCCGGATGCGCGCGACCATGCGCGCCGACCTGGACGTGACGGGCCCGTCCCACGGGTGAGCGCCCGCCCGGTGAAACGACGACCGTCGTCGTCGACGACGACGGTCGTTCCCCCTCAG
>CAMLJW010000071.1 GCA_946480485.1 uncultured Streptomyces sp.
AGCGAGTTCGACGACTGGGGACGCCGGGCCCTGGAGGCAGGCGACGTCGACGGTCTGCTCGATTTCGAGCGCAAGTCCCCGGTGGGCCGCCTGGCCCACCCGCGCACCGAGCACTTCGCCCCGCTCTTCGTAACCATGGGCGCGGCTGACGCGGCGGGCGAGCTGGACGGCCAGAAGTCCGTCATCGACGGGTTCTGGATGGGGATGGCGAAGCGGTCGGTGCAGTTCGGGTAGCGGGTCGGGCAGTGGCCTGGCGGCAGGTCGGACGGTGGCCTGGCGGCGGCCTGGCGGCGGTCGGACGGTGGGCTCCCTGCTGCGGAACACGTCGGCTGTGACGTGCCCAGGACTTCGCTGTATGCCCGCGGACGGGCAACCATCCGGCAATGCGGGCCGTCTGTCAGCGTGGGAGGGCGGCCAACGGCGGCGTTCTTCTGCCATGAGTCTGTGAGGGGCGTCTCATGTACGTAGTGGTGGCGGATGCCGATGAGGTCTTTTCGGCCGCTTGCGGCCCCCCGGCTGACCTGCGCCTCTGTGCGTGCCGACGCCCTCTCGCCTTCCGTTGTGACGCGACAGGGTACTGCAAGATCAGAAAGATTGAGGGTGGGGTTGGGAATTCTGTCCCGATTACAGTCGTTGTTTCCATCGGATGCAGGCACCCGGAAGGGTGGCCGAGCCTCTGACTCTCCACTGACCGACCCGCAAGCCCACATCGCAAGGGAGCACGCATGGCAACCCGTGCCGTCGCCCGTCGTAAGTCCGCCACCGGCGAGACAGACGTGGCAAGCAGTGTTCGCGCCGTAGGCGGCGAGATCGCCGACCGCGACCTGGTCGGCATGTACCTCGACGAGATCGCGCGTACACCGCTGCTCGACGCCGCCAAGGAGGTCGAGCTGTCCCAGGTCATCGAAGCGGGTGTGTTCGCCCAGCAGATCCTCGACGGCGAGGTCACCGACGCCAGGGCGGACGCCTCCCGCGAGGAGCTCGAGGCGCTGGTGGCCGACAGCGAGCGAGCCAAGGACATCTTCATCCGTTCCAACCTGCGCCTGGTTGTCGCGGTCGCGCGGCGCTACCCGCGCAGCGGCCTGCCGCTGCTCGACCTGATCCAGGAGGGGAACGCGGGGCTGGTGCGCGCCGTCGAGAAGTTCGACTACCGCAAGGGCTTCAAGTTCTCGACGTACGCGACGTGGTGGATCCGGCAGGCGATCACGCGCTCGATAGCCGACCAGTCACGGACCATCCGGCTCCCCGTCCACCTGGTGGAGGAGCTGGGCCGGATCCGCCGTGTGCAGCGTGAGTTCAACCGGGAGCACGGCCGGGAGCCGGAGCCCGCGGAGGTCGCCGCGGAGCTGGGCTCGACCCCGGGGCGCGTCAGTGACGTGCTGGACTGGGCCCGCGACCCGGTCTCGCTGAACATGTCGGTGGACGACGAGGGTGAGACGCAGTTCGGCGACCTGCTCGAGGACACCTCGGCGGTCTCGCCCGAGCAGTCCGTACTCACACTGCTGCGCAGCGAGGAGCTCGACGACCTCATCGGGCGGCTCGACCAGCGCACGGCATCGATCATCAAGATGCGGTACGGCATCGAGGACGGCCGGGAGCGCACGCTCACCGAGGTCGGCAAGGAACACGGCCTCACCCGCGAGCGCATCAGGCAGATCGAGAAGCACGCGCTGCTCGAGCTGAAGAAGCTCGCCCGGGACACGGGGTTCGACGCGGCGGCGTAGCACCCGGGGCCGTTTTTGGGTCGCATCAAACCGGCCGAGCCCCGGAGGCATCACTTCAGGCTCCCCAAGCCAGGTCCCGCCGCACCCCCCGGCGCCGGGACTTCCGAGTCGAGCTCCGGCGCCTTCCCCCCGGCGCCGGGGCTCGGCTCCTTTCTTCTGCCGGATTACGCATCACCGCTGGGTTATCCATCACCGCTGGGTTACGTATGACCGCTGGGTCACCCAGGCTGAAGGGCTGCTCAAGACTGAAGGGCTGCTCAAGACTGAAGGGCCACCCCGCACCTGAACCCCGGGGTGACCCTGGGACACATTGTGTCACGAGGTCGGGCCGAGGCGGCCGATAACCACAGCCTCTCCCGGACCGCGACCGTCGGCGCGGACGCGCCGAATGCCACGCGCGCAATAGACGCGCCACGGCACGAGATCTTGGTCTCCGGCCATGGCGGGTCCACTGGGTTTACCCGCATCATCAGCCCCCACCTCGCCCTCGGGCCGGATACCTCGCGCCCCAGGCCGACTAGAGGCGAGCTAACCCTACTGCCGGCGCGGAGCGGCAGCCCGGCGGAAGCCGCCCGGCAGCCGTCAGGGTGGCCTCGGTATACGTCGGTATGCCGTCAGTGTGGATGCGTCGCCCGCCACTCCATGGCGTCGCGCGCCGCGTCCTCGCTCGGATACACCTCGCACATGTGCCGCCCGTCGGGCGTAGCCGTGTGCTCGACCTCCCACAGTGACAGCTCTTGCCCGTCGTCGAGCAGAAACGCGTGCTCGTAGAGGGAGAAGCCCAGCCCCGCCGCCCCGGCCTGGCACGACTGCCCGAAGGCCTGCCTGATGTGGTGCGCGAACGCCGTCCGCAGGAGCGCGGCCATGTCCTCGCCCGGCCGGTCCGCGTTCTCCGCGCGCCGAAGCAACCGCCGACCGTGGTCCGCCGAGTCGTCCGGAACGTACGCGTGCCGAGGCTCGTGAAGCGGCGACGGCCACACCATGACGGGCAGTTCGAAGTCGGGCGCGTCCGGGGGCAGCGGCAACCGCTCGGTCGCGGCCCGCACCTTCTCCCCGTCCTCGTACACCTCGTGCTGTGTATCACTGTCGCCCACGGTGTTGTGAACGAGCTCCCAGAGCGTGAGCGCCGCGCCGTCGGCGAGCAGCCACGTATGCCGGTAGGTCTCGCGGTGCAGCCCCCCGCTGTGGTGCGCGGAGTGCAGCGAACTGTCGTGCGCCAGCGCGCAGTCGAGCCGGCCTATCGCCTCGTGGGACAGCTCGAAGGAGTTCAGGGCACGGCCGAGGAGTCGCGCGAGATGCTCCTCCGGAGACTCGGGCGACTGGGGTGGCTCGTACGCTGCTGTCTCGTACGGAACGCTCAAGGTTTCTCCCGGCGTTGCTGCATGTCACCTTGTGGGTGCATAGGGTAGCCCCTCGTCGGACGTCATGTCCGGGAACCGAGAAAACGTATGCACGGAAAACGCGGAGGCATGGGTGACCTTTGGGGCGAGGCTCGTTGAGTGCGGTGCCTTCCGTTCCTCTCCCTCCTCCTCTCCCGTTGGCTCCTCCTGTTTGCGCTCGTCCGCCTCCCCTCCTACCGCCCCCCGTACAAATCCCCATACGCCGGCCACTCACCATCCGGCCCTGCCGCGGACTCGGCGGCCCGCACCGCCCGCACGATCGCCCGCGTCACGAGATCTGCCCCGGCCGCGAGGATCTCGTTCAGTGCGAGGGGGTTCTTCTCCGCCAGGGGACGCGCCCCCGTGGCGAGCGCGAACACCGTGTCCCCGTCGTTGAGCAGATGCACGGGCCGTACGGCGCGCGCGATGCCGTCGTGCGCCGCCCCCGCGAACTTCTGCGCCTGCGCCTTGGACAAGTCCGCGTCGGTGGCGACCACCGCGAGCGTGGTGTTCAGCGGGGGAGTGCCGTTCTTCGCAACCTCGGCCAGCCGTGCCTGTGCCGCCTTGTGTACATCCGCCACCGGATAGGTCACACGTCCCTGAAGCAACTCCCCGTACAACGCACCCGTCAGCGGATCCACCGCCGACCCCGCCGCGTTGGCCACCACCAGGGCCGCCACCGTGACACCCGAGTCGAGCACAGTGCTCGCGGTGCCGACTCCTCCTTTCATACTCCCGACCACCGCCCCCGTGCCGGCACCCACACATCCCTCCTGGACCCGTGCGCCGGGCTCGCTCGCAGCGGCGGCCGCCACCGCCTCGCGGCCGGTCGCTGCGTCCGGCCTCGCCCGGAAGTCGCCGCCGCGGCCCAGGTCGAAGACGCAGGCCGCCGGCACGACCGGCACCACATGCGCCTTGTCGGGCCCGACACGCACCCCGCGCCCCCGCTCCTCCAGCCAGGACATCACGCCCGCCGCCGAGTCCAGCCCGTACGCACTGCCGCCGGTCAGGACGACTGCCTCGACCTTCCGTACGACGTTCCGCGGATCGAGGGCGTCGGTCTCCTTGGTGCCCGGCCCGCCGCCGCGCACGTCCACGGCCGCTACCGCGCCGCCCTCCGGGGCGAGGACAACCGTGGTGCCGGTCAGCCAGCCTTCGCCCGTCCGCGTGGCGTGCCCCACGCGCAGTCCGACCACGTCTGTAAGAGCGTCAACAGTCATGGCACCCAGTGTCTACGAGAGCGTGACTCACCTACGTCCAGCGGTCCGGGCGTCACCGCGGATCAGAAGGGATGTGAACGATGTAACCGGACGGCAGGCTCAGGACAGCCGGCCGATGGAGCGAGGCGCCGCAGGACGGGGTGGCCGACCCCTGGACAACGTCCGAGCCTCGGACGCTCTACCTTTGATCTTGCCCTCCCCGGCCCAGGGTCAGGAGTGGGTCTTCGAGGCCGCTGTCCGGGACTGCTTCGGCACCATCGATCACCCCGATGCCGAGGCCCACGACCGGCGGAACATTGCCCTGCCGCCGCCGCTCACCCCAGGGCCTACCCTGGAGCCATGAGTACCGACCCCGCCCCTGAACCCCGCGATCCCAAGACCGCGCTGGTCTTCGACGACCCGCTGAGCCGCCAGTCCTCGGACGACACGGACCGAGGGTGGGGCGAGCCCAGCGGCTACAGCGCCTCGGACCTGGACCGCTTCCTCGACGAGAAGCCGCCCCACCACGTCTGAGCCCGGCGGGCCGGTGGACGGCAGCCGCTACCGCTCGGTGTGTCCCTGACCGCGCTGCGCGACGAGGGCGTCGCGGATCTCCTTCAGCACCTCCAGCTCGGTCACCTCGATGAGCTCCTGTGCGCCCTCCTTCGCCTTCTGGCGGGCCGCCTGCCGGGCCAGATACTTGGACATCGGCAGCACCATCAGGAAGTAGACGACGGCCGCGGTGATCACGAAGGTCAGCGTCGCGCCGAGCACCGAGCCCCACATGATCCGAACGCCCGTCGCGGTGTCGCCCGTGCCTGTGCAGGGTGACTTGAGGCAGGAACTGTAGTTGTCCAGGTTCTTCGTGCCGAACGCCCCCACCAGCGGGTTGATGACCCCCTTCACCACCGAGGTGACTATGTTGGTGAAGGCGGCGCCGATGACCACCGCCACCGCCAGATCGACGACGTTCCCGCGCATCAGGAAGGTCTTGAAGCCCTCGAAGACGCCCGGCTCCTTCTTCTTCTCGCTCACCAGGGAGCCCCTCTTCAGCCGCACAAAGTTGTGGAACGAACAACTCGGCAACCTATGTCAGGGAGTGGCAGGCCTGTCCAACACCCCATCACCAACGAGACACTTGACCGTCGGTCGATGATCGTCTCGGCAGGATCAGCAGCTCAGCACACGGTCACCGCCAGCCTTGAGGTCGCGCCCGCTCCGGCCAGCCGCACTGCCGTCTTCCTCGGCACGGACAGCACAACCAGCGCACCGCCCTCGGTCGCGCCGTCCAGGACCTCGGGCACCTTCGTCACCCGCGCCCCGCGCGCGACCACCCGCGCGCCACCACCGCCCACCGCCGATGCCCCGGCCGCGACGACGTCGACACGATCGCCGGGCCGCAACAGCCGTACCGTCGCGCCGTCGGCGATCCGCACCGGCGCCGTCACCATCTCGGTTGCCCGCGACTCCCGTACGGACCCGCCTGCCACTCCCGACTCCGCCGAAGCGGGCGGACTTCCAGTGGGGTTGGCACGCGTCGACCGTCCCGCGTCACGCGGTCCAGCCGCCACCAGCGCGGCGGCGGTCACTGCGAGCCCCGCCGCCACGGCCCGCCTTCTGAGCCGCATGAGCCGCCGCAACTGATACCGCCCGCCACGTACCCGCACGGGAGCGAAGTGCGGCACCTCACATGTGCCGGGCGCGTCTGTGCCCAACGGGCGCGGAATGGAAGAAAGCTGCGACACGGGAACCACCACCTGCGGTCGGGATATCGGCTTGCGATGCAAGACTGCGGCTTCGCGCCGAATGCCGCTGAAGCCCGTGGACTACCGACAGGTTGTGGACAACTCACTCACTCGAAGGAGAAACTCCGCCGACGCAAAGGCCCGCGTCCCAGCCCCCGCCACCACCCGCCTCCCACCGCCCGGTCCGCTCTACGGCAGCTCGAACCCCGGATCCATCCCCCTCAGGGCCTTCGTGCACAGGCAATCCCGCCTCCCGTTCTCGGGCAGCGCCGCCACCGCGTCGAACAGAACGCCCCGAAGACGGCCCACATTCGCCGCGAAGACCTTCAGCACCTCGCCCTGCGAGACCCCCTCCCCGGTCTCGGCCCCTGCGTCGAGGTCGGTGACCAGGGTCAACGACGTGTAACAGAGCTCGAGTTCACGGGCGAGCGCGGCCTCGGGATGCCCTGTCATGCCCACCACCGACCAGCCCTGCGCCTGGTGCCACAACGATTCGGACCGGGTGGAGAACCGCGGCCCCTCGACCACCACCAGCGTCCCGCTGTCCACCGGCTCCCAGTCCCGCCCGCGCGCCGCCTCCAGCGCGGCCTTGCGCCCGATGGGGCAGTAGGGGTCGGCCAGGGACACATGCACCACGTTCGGAATCCGGCCCCCCGGCAGCGGCAGCCCGTCGAAGTACGTCTGCGCCCGGGACTTCGTACGGTCCACGAACTGGTCCGGCACGAGCAGCGTCCCGGGGCCGTACTCGGGGCGCAGTCCGCCGACCGCGCAGGGCCCGAGCACCTGGCGCACACCGACGGAGCGCAGTGCCCACAGGTTGGCGCGGTAGTTGACGCGGTGCGGCGGCAGATGATGGCCGCGGCCGTGGCGGGGGAGGAACGCGACCCGCCGCCCGGCGACCTCGCCGAAGAAGAGGGAGTCGCTCGGTGGCCCGTACGGGGTGTCCACCTGTATCTCGGTCACTTCGTCGAGGAAGGAGTAGAAGCCCGAGCCGCCGATGACGCCGATCTCAGCGTTCTCCGTGTTCGCCATGACCGCACCCTAACCGGACGCGAAGACACCGCGGACCCCGTCGTCGTATGACGACAGGGTCGCGTAAGCAGCCTTACGTGGGCATGGGCATGGGCGACCGGTAGAAGAAAGCGCCGCGTGGGCGGAAGAAAGCCTTACGCGGCCGAGCTGCTGTTCGAGCTTGTCGAGGAGCTGCCGGAGTTGGACGACTTCGAGTCCGAGGAGGAGGACGACGTCGTGGAGGAAGCCGATGAGGTCGGGGACGAACTCGACGACGAGGTCGACGACGAGGTCGACGACGAGGTCGACGGCTTGGCCGACGAGCTGCTCGACGAGGAACCGCGGCTGTCGTTGCGGTAGAAGCCGGAGCCCTTGAAGACGATGCCGACCGCGGAGAACACCTTCTTCAGGCGGCCACTGCAGCTGGGGCACTCGGTCAGGGCGTTGTCGGTGAACTTCTGCACCGCCTCGAGGCCCTCGCCGCACTCGGTGCACTGGTACTGGTAGGTCGGCACTTGTCTTCCTCCTGGCACTCTCACTTAATGAGTGCTAACGACGATCCAGTCTTACCTATTCCTTGCGTTCAGTCCACTGCCGGCAGTACGCGGTGACCGACGCCACGTGCGACAGTGCTGCTCGCGGGCCGGTGCGCAGCGGGCGCAGGGCCACGAGAGTGGCCAGGGCCAGCAGCGTGCCGCCCATCGGGACGCGGAATCCGGCGCCGTCCCAGAGACGGTCCTCCAGTTGTCCGCCTACCGGCTGCCCACGTCGAGGGCACCGCGGCCGCCATACGGTCGCGCCGGCCCCTGCGTCAGGCAGAGGTGGTTCGATCTGAGTGCGCCTGCGTCGTAGCAGGAATCAACGATCGTGGACTTGTGAGAGCGAGCACTGGAGCAGACCCCGCCTGTGAAACGGGCCCGACAGCCTCTGCGCCTCACCGCCGCTCAAGAGTCCGCCCCGTTGCCGCCCGTCCGCAGCCAGTCCGCCAGCTTGCCACCCTGTCCGACCGCCCGCAGTCGCCGTTCGGCCGTGTCCCGGACCGGGTCCGTGGCCACCACGAGCAGTTCGTCGCCCCGTTGCAGCAGTGTCGTGGGCAGCGGGACGAAGGATCTTCCGTCCCGTACGACCAGGGTGACCGCGGCGCCCGGGGGCAGCCGCAGCTCATTGATCTCGACGCCGTGCATCTTCGATCCCTCCGGGATCGCGACGGAGAGCAGATGCCCGCGCAGCCGCTCCAGGGGCGCCGATTCGATGCCCAGGTCGGCGGCCTCGGCGGCGGACCTGTCCAGGCGCAGCTTCCTGGCCAGCCAGGGGAGTGTGGGGCCTTGGACGAGGGTGTAGACGACGACCAGTACGAAGACGATGTTGAAGATTCGACGGCTGTCCTCGACGTCGTTCACCATGGGGATCGTCGCCAGGATGATGGGGACGGCGCCGCGCAGGCCCGCCCACGACATCAGGACCTGTTCCCGCCACCGCGGACGGATCGGCAGCAGCGCCAGCACGACGCTCAGCGGGCGCGCCACCATGGTCAGCACCAGGCCGATGACGAGGGCGGGCCAGATGTCGTCGATCAGCTCGTGCGGTGTGACCAGCAGTCCGAGCAGCACGAACATGCCGATCTGGGCGATCCAGCCGAGACCGTCGGCGAAACCGCGTGTGGCGGGCCAGTGCGGCAGCCTCTGGTTGCCGAGCACCATCGACGCCAGATACACGGCGAGGAACCCGCTGCCGTGGGCGAGTGCCCCGGTGGCGTACGCGGTGATCGCGATAGCCATGACGGCGATCGGGTGGAGACCGGAGGCGGGCAGTGCCACGTGGCGCAGCCCGTACGCGCCGAGGAAACCCACCGCGAGGCCGATGGCCGCGCCGATGGCCAGCTCCAGCGCTATCTCGCCGAACAGCACGTACCAGTGCTCCACCGGACCGGCCGTGGAGAACGCGACGACTAGGATGACCACCGGAGCGTCGTTGAAGCCCGACTCGGCCTCCAGCATGCCCGTCAGGCGCTCGGGGAGGGGCACTCTGCGCAGCACCGAGAAGACGGCCGCCGCGTCCGTCGAGGACACCACCGCGCCGATGATGAGCGCCTGCCGCCACTCCAGACCGACCAGGTAGTGGGCCGCCGTGGCCGTGACGCCGACGCTCACCGCGACGCCGACCAGCGACAGCGAGCAGGCGGCCGGGAGCGCCGGCTTGATCTCCTTCCACTTCGTGCCGAGACCGCCCTCGGCGAGGATCACGACCAGGGACGCGTACCCGATGACCTGCGTCAGTTCGGCGTTGTCGAAGTGGATGCCGCCGACGCCGTCCTGGCCCATGGCGACACCGATGCCCAGGTAGACGAGCAGGCTGGGGAGCCCGCTGCGCGAGGAGATGCGAACCGCTGCCACCGCGACGAGCAGAACGAGCGAGCAGACGAGCAGGAGCTGGTTGAGGTCGTGGACAGTCAGCGGCCGTTCCCTTCTCGATTCTGCAAGTACTTCGTTACCGTACCTAACTCTTGACGTTTCCTTGACCATCGGGAGAGCGGCCCGAAGGTGACTCCGCGCACGGTCCCGAACTGCTGAAAGCGTGCGTTCCCGACTCCGCGTCAAGGCGCCGGGAGCCCTGACCTATGGTTGCTCCATCGTTCAGTCGAAGCACAGCCCCGTCTGCCGCTCGCTTTAGGACAGCAAGGACAGCGATGCCCCCCAACACCACCTCCTCTTCCGGTCAAAAGCCCGGCAGGTCCGGCAGGAAGAAGGGGCGCAGAGCCCGTCTGATCGTGATCACCCTGGTCCTGGCCATTATCGGGGGTGTCGCCTGCGGGGCGTTCTGGTCCATCAGCACCGTGCGCGCCTCCTTCCCGCAGACCAAGGGCTCGATCACACTCGACGGGCTGTCAGGACCCGTGGACGTCGAGCGGGACGAATACGGGATCCCGCAGATCTACGCTTCCTCCGACGAGGACCTGTTCATGGCGCAGGGCTACGTCCAGGCGCAGGACCGGTTCTACGAGATGGACGTACGCCGCCACATGACGTCCGGCAGGCTCTCCGAGATGTTCGGCAAGGACCAGGTCGACAACGACGAGTTCCTGCGCACGCTCGGCTGGGACCGGGTCGCGGAGGAGGAGTACAGGACCAAGCTGTCGGCCGAGACGAAGAAGTATCTCCAGGCGTACGCCAAGGGGGTCAACTCCTACCTTCGGGGCAGGGAAGGCGAGGACATCTCCCTGGAGTACGCGGCGCTTGGCTTCTCCAACGACTACAAGCCGAAAGAGTGGACTCCGGTCGATTCGGTGGCCTGGCTCAAGGCGATGGCCTGGGACCTGCGCGGCAACATGCAGGACGAGATCGACCGCTCCCTGATGACCAGCCGCCTCGGCCCGAAGCAGATCGCCGACCTGTACCCGGAGTATCCGTACGACAGGAACAAGACGATCGTCCGGGAGGGCGAGTACAACAGCATCACCAAGGAGTACGAGCAGAGCGACGGCACGGGCACCTCGACGGCCGGCTCCGGGCTCACCGACGGCGCCACGGCCCCCTCCGGGCTGCAGAGCCAGCTGGCGAATCTTTACGATGTCCTGGACGACGTCCCCACGGCCGTCGGCGTGAACGGCAACGGCATCGGCTCCAACGCCTGGGTCGTCTCCGGCGACCACACCATCACCGGCAAGCCGTTGCTCGCCAACGACCCGCATCTGTCGCCGTCGCTGCCGTCGGTCTGGTACCAGATGGGCCTGCACTGCAGGAGCGTCTCCGACAAGTGCCGGTACGACGTCTCCGGGTACACCTTCGCGGGCATGCCGGGCGTAATCATCGGCCACAACCAGAACATCTCCTGGGGCATGACCAACTCCGGTGCCGACGTCACCGACCTGTACCTGGAGAAGCTCACCGGGGACGGCTACGAGTACGACAACAAGGTGGTGCCCTTGGCGACGCGCAAGGAGAAGATCGACGTCGCGGGCGGCGCGAGCAAGACGATCGTCGTCCGGGAGACCAACCACGGACCGCTGCTGTCCGACCGCGACGACGAGCTCGTGAAGGTCGGCAAGAAGGCCACCGTCGACAGCGCGGCGCCCGACCGCGGCGACGGCTACGGCATCACGCTGCGCTGGACCGCCCTGGACCCGGGCACCGCGATGGACGCCGTCTTCGCGATGAACAAGGCCGCCGACTGGACGGACTTCCGCAGGGCGGCCCGCCTGTTCGACGTGCCCTCGCAGAACCTCGTCTACGCGGACACCAAGAACCACATCGGCTACCAGCTGCCCGGCAGGATCCCGATCCGCGGCGAGGGCGACGGCTCGCTCCCGTCGCCCGGCTGGGACTCCAGGTACCGCTGGACCGGCTACATCAAGCAGTCCGAGCTGCCCTACGAGTACGACCCGAAGCGCGGCTACATCGTCACCGCCAACCAGGCCGTCGTCGACAAGGACAAGTACCCCTACACGCTCACCACGGACTGGGGCTACGGCGCGCGCAGCCAGCGGATCACCGACCTCATCGAGTCGAAGATCAAGGACGGCGGCAAGATCTCGACCGAAGACATACGCCAGATGCAGCTCGACAGCAGCAGCGAGATCGCCAAACTCCTGGTGCCGATGCTGCTCAAGATCGACGTCCCCGACACGAACGTACGCGAGGCGCAGAAGCTCCTGGAGGGCTGGAACTACACCCAGGACGCCGATTCGGCGGCGGCCGCGTACTTCAACGCGGTCTGGCGCAACATCCTGAAGCTTGCCTTCGGCAACAAGCTGCCTGAGGAGCTGCGGGTCAACGGTCAGTGCCTGTACGTCGAGCCGACCGACTCCACCGGGCCGGCCGACGAAGACCGGCGGGTGCGCGAGTGCGGCCGGCGCGACGCGGACAGTGCGCAGCCGGACGGGGGTGACCGCTGGTTCGAGGTGGTCCGTAGCATCCTCGACGACCAGGACAACGACTGGTGGCAGGCACCGAAGACGCGCACCGAAGCCGCGGCCACGAACCGTGACGAGCTCTTCGGGCGGGCCCTGGGGGACGCCCGCTGGGAGCTGACCGCCAAGCTCGGCAAGGACATGGACACCTGGAGCTGGGGACGCCTGCACCGGCTGTACCTGAAGAACCAGACCCTGGGCACCGAGGGCCCCGGCTTTCTGCAGTACATGCTCAACCGCGGCCCGTACAACATCGGCGGCGGCGAGGCCGCGGTGAACGCCACCGGCTGGAACGCCGCGGGCGGCTACTCGGTGGTGTGGGCGCCGTCGATGCGGATGGTCGTGAACCTCGACGACTTCGACAAGTCCAAGTGGATCAACCTCACCGGCGCCTCCGGGCACGCCTACAGCGCCCACTACATCGACCAGACCGACAAGTGGGTCGACGGCGAGCTGCTGGACTGGGTCTCCTCAAAGAGGGCGGTCGACAAGGCCACCGAGGACGCTCTCGTGTTGAAGCCCTGAAGCCCTGAAGCCCTGAAGCCCTGAAGCCCTGAAGCCCTGAAGCCCTGAGGCCCTGGAGCCCTGGAGCTCCCTTCGAGGAAGCGGCCCGGTGGCCGAGTCTCGAAAAGTGGCCCTCCACGCGCGCGTGGAGGGCCATTTCGCACACAAGCGGCTTCCCCGGCGCAGTCAGGGGTCAGGGGATTTCCCGGTGGAAGCGACGTACTCCCGACGGGGTGACGACCGCGTGCACCGGCCGGTCGTGGGGCTCCTCAGGAACGCGCTCGACGACTTCGGAGTCGTACAGCAGCACCACCAGCGCCGGATCAGCACCCGCCCGCTCCAGCCGCCCGAGTACCCGGTCGTACGACCCGCCGCCGCGCCCGAGCCGCATCCCCCGCGCGTCCGCGGCGAGCCCCGGCAGCAGGACGGCGTCCGCCGAGAGTACGGCGTCCGGGCCGAGCCGCTCGCCCGCGGGCTCCAAGAGGGCCATTTTCCCCCGGTGTCGTACGTGTACCAGCGACCCCTCTCCTTGGTACGCGCCCCAGTCCAGGTCGTTGTTCGCCATCAGGACCGGCAGCAGCACGCGCACTCCGCGCGCGTCGAGCGCGTCGAGGAGCGCGCGTGTACCCGGTTCGCTCCCTACGGAGACGTACGCGGCCACGGTGCGCGCGTGCGCCAGTTCCGGCAGCTCCAGGGCGCGGGCGGCGAGCACGGCCTCCGTCTCCCGCACGTCATCAGCCGTCAATCGGCTTCTCACCATGAGGAAGGCTCGCCGCAACATTGGCTTGCCAGGCTCTGCCCCTGGTCCCGGCTGACTCACAGTCTGCTCCCCTATTCTTTCAATGCGCTCATATGAGAGCGAATTAACCGGAACTGCAGATTCACTACAAAGGCGCCGGATAGGGTGGCGGCATGACTCAGTCGCACCCCAGGATCAGCAAGGCTGTCATCCCAGCAGCAGGCCTCGGTACCCGGTTCCTGCCGGCCACCAAAGCCACTCCCAAGGAGATGCTGCCGGTCGTCGACAAGCCGGCGATCCAGTACGTGGTCGAGGAGGCCGTCGCCGCAGGCCTCGACGACGTCCTCATGATCACAGGCCGCAACAAGCGTCCCCTTGAGGACCACTTCGACCGCAACTACGAGCTGGAGTCGGCCCTTCAGAAGAAGGGCGACGCCGGCCGGCTCGCCAAGGTGCAGGAGTCCAGCGACCTCGCGACCATGCACTACGTACGCCAGGGCGATCCCAGGGGCCTCGGCCACGCAGTCCTCTGCGCCGCCCCGCACGTCGGCCACGAGCCCTTCGCCGTCCTCCTCGGCGACGACCTGATCGACCCCCGCGACCCCCTGCTCGCCCGCATGGTCGAGGTCCAGGAACAGCGCGGCGGCAGCGTCGTCGCGCTCATGGAGGTCGATCCCGAGCAGATCCACCTCTACGGGTGCGCGGCCATCGACACCACTGAGGACGGCGACGTCGTCAAGGTCATGGACATGATCGAGAAGCCGGCCGCGGCCGACGCCCCGTCGAACTACGCGATCATCGGCCGCTACGTCCTCGACCCGCACATCTTCGACATACTGCGCAAGACCGAGCCGGGCCGCGGCGGCGAGATCCAGATCACCGACGCCCTCCAGCAGCTCGCCGCCGACGAGAAGGTCGGCGGGCCCGTGCACGGTGTCGTCTTCAAGGGCCGCCGCTATGACACCGGCGACCGCGGCGACTACCTGCGTGCCATTGTCCGACTCGCGTGCGAACGTGAGGACCTGGGCCCGGACTTCCGGACCTGGCTTCGCCGTTACGTAGCCGAGGAGATGTAGCAACGTGAGCAGTGCCGCGACCCGCGTCACCGGTCAGGATCACCTCTGGTCGGTGTCCGAGCACCTGGAGGACATCCTCACGACCGTTCGCCCTCTCGAGCCCATCGAGCTGCAGCTCCTCGACGCTCAGGGCTGCGTCCTGGTCGAGGACGTCACGGTGCCGGTCTCCCTGCCGCCCTTCGACAACAGCTCAATGGATGGGTACGCGGTCCGGGTCGCCGATGTCGCGGGCGCGAGCGAGGAGTTCCCGGCTGTCCTCACGGTCGTCGGGGACGTCGCGGCGGGCCGCGCGGAGCTGCTCCAGGTGGGTCCCGGCGAGGCCGCCCGCATCATGACCGGCGCCCCGCTGCCGCCCGGCGCCGAGACGGTCGTCCCCGTGGAGTGGACCGACGGCGGCCTGGGCGAGGGCCCCGTCTCCCGGATGCGCGCCCACAGCGCGGCCCCCGAGGGTGCCTCCGGACAGGTGCAGGTCCACCGCCCGGCTCCGGCGCGCGCGCACGTGCGCGCGCAGGGCAGCGACGTCTTGGCCGGGGACCGCGCACTCGAGGCGGGCACCGTCCTCGGCCCGCCGCAGATCGCGCTGCTCGCCGCGATCGGCCGTGGGGCGGTACGTGTGCGCCCGCGCCCGCGCGTGGTCGTCCTGTCCACCGGAAGCGAACTGGTGCAGCCCGGCGAGGAGGTGGGCACCGGCCAGATCTACGACTCCAACAGCTTCGCGCTGACCGCCGCCGCCCGCGACGCCGGAGCCATCGCCTACCGCGTCGGCGCCGTCGCCGACGATGCCGAGACGCTGCGATCCACCATCGAGGACCAGCTCATCCGTGCCGACCTCCTGGTCACCACGGGAGGCGTGAGCGTGGGGGCGTACGACGTCGTCAAGGAGGCGCTGGAGTCCGTCGCCGACGAGGACGAGGCGGGCTGCGGCATCGAGTTCCGCAAGCTCGCCATGCAGCCCGGCAAGCCCCAGGGGTTCGGCTCCATCGGCCCCGACCACACCCCGCTGCTCGCGCTGCCGGGCAACCCCGTGTCGTCGTACGTCTCCTTCGAGCTGTTCGTACGCCCCGCGATCCGCACGCTGATGGGCGTCGACGACGTCCACCGGCCCACGACCAGGGCGACCCTCAGGACGGACAAGGCGCTGACCTCGCCTGCCGGCCGCCGACAGTTCCTGCGGGGGCGGTACGAGAACGGGGAGGTGACCCCGGTCGGCGGTGCGGGATCGCATCTGATCGCGGCCCTCGCGCGCGCCGACGCGCTGATCGTCGTCCCCGAGTCCGTGGAGTCTTTGGAGCCCGGCACCGAGGTCGAGGTGGTCCTGCTCGGCTGAGGACCCCCGCTTGGGGGTACCGTGTCGCGCACAACAGGCCCGACCGGGAGCGCCGCAGCACATGACTGTTCCTTCCCGGGGGGAGACCCCCGGACCCCCTGCGCAGGACCGACTGACACACATCGACGAGGCGGGAGCCGCCCGCATGGTCGACGTGTCCGGGAAGGACGTGACCGCGCGCACCGCCCGCGCCAGCGGCCGCGTCCTGGTCTCGCC
>CAMLJW010000072.1 GCA_946480485.1 uncultured Streptomyces sp.
GCGCTTCCCTTCGGTCTTGCGTTTCCGACTCTATCAGACTCTTTCGGGCCCGATTCCCAGTCGGAGTGGGTGTCATCACGGCTGTTGGGCCGTTCCGACGAGTGAGACTTTAGCGGAATCACTGGCCCCGAAGCTAATCGGGGTCGCATGCTTTCGAAGCGGATTCCTCATTTCGCAAACGCGCATGAAAACGAGCCGACGACAGGCCGCCGATCGTTAGATGCTTGCTGCGGAATGGCTGTCCGGGGACCGACCGGAGTCGGCGCTCACGTCGGACAACCCGGAGAACACTACGTAGCGGATAGGGGCGTGTCAACTCCGCACCTGAGAGCACCCGTGAGACGTATCCTCGGAGTCATGACGAAGCATGCGTGCACCCAGCTGTGGTGGGCCGCCTGAGGGCGGCCGTGCTCACGTATGTACTCAACGGCCGCCGCCTCGGCGGCCGTTTCTCGTCTCTCTCCTGGAGAGTGCGGCCCTACCTCGGTGCGGGGCAGTGCGGGGTAGTGCGGGGCGGTGCGGACGTCAGTCGTTGTTGCCGGCGGCCAGTTCGCGGCTTCGGTCGCGGGCTGCCGCCAGGGCGGCGATGAGGGCGGCACGCACTCCGTGGTTCTCCAGTTCGCGGATCGCGTTGATCGTGGTGCCCGCGGGAGACGTGACGTTCTCGCGGAGCTTGACGGGGTGCTCCCCGCTGTCGCGGAGCATCACGGCGGCGCCGATCGCGGACTGGACGATCAGGTCGTGGGCCTTGTCGCGGGGCAGGCCGAGGAGGATTCCCGCGTCGGTCATGGCCTCGACCAGGTAGAAGAAGTACGCAGGTCCCGAGCCGGAGAGGGCGGTGCAGGCGTCCTGCTGGGCTTCGGGGACGCGGAGCGTCTTGCCGACGGCGCCGAAGATCTCCTCGGCATGGGCGAGGTGCTCGGCGGTGGCGTGGCTGCCGGCGGAGATGACGGACATGGCCTCGTCGACGAGGGCGGGGGTGTTCGTCATGACACGGACCACGGGGGTGCCCGCTGCGAGGCGCTCCTCGAAGAGGGAGGTGGGGAGGCCCGCTGCGCCGCTGATGACCAGGCGGCCGGCAGGGAGGTGTGGGGCGAGTTCGTCGAGGAGGGTGCCCATGTCCTGGGGCTTGACCGTGAGGATCAGGGTGTCGGCGGTCTTGGCTGCCTCCGGGTTGGTGACCGGGGTGACGCCGTAGCGCTTGCCGAGCTCCTCGGCTCGTTCCGGGCGGCGTGCGGTGATCAGGAGGTCGGCGGGTGCCCAGCCGGCTCGGATCATTCCGCTGAGCAGGGCTTCGCCGATCTTGCCGGTGCCGAGCACGGCGACTTTCTGGGTCATGTTCGGTTGCCCTCCGGGGGGTGCGTCGTCCAAGGTCCATCCTCGCACCGGGGCCGCCGGACAAGCCGAGGTGTCCGCCGGCCGGGACGGACGCGGCGGCCCGGGGGACGGGGACGCTACGCGGTGCGGCGGCGGAGGGTTGCGGCGCCGAGGGTGAGGACCACGAAGGCGCAGGTCGCGACGATCAGGGCGTCGCGGATGAAGTTAGCGGTGACGTCGGTGTGCTTGAGGACTTCGTTCATGCCGTCTACGGCGTACGACATGGGGAGGACGTCGGAGATGCCTTCGAGGACGGGGTGCATGTGGGGGCGCGGGGTGAAGAGGCCGCAGAGGAGGAGCTGAGGGAAGATCACAGCCGGCATGAACTGGACCGCCTGGAATTCCGAGGACGCGAAGGCCGAGACGAAGAGGCCGAGGGCCGTGCCCAGCAGGGCGTCGAGGAGAGCCACGAGAAGCAGGAGCCAGGCCGAGCCTGTGACGTCGAGACCAAGGGCCCAGAGGGCGAGACCGGTGGCGAGAGCGGACTGGACGACGGCGAGAGCGCCGAAGGCGAGGGCGTAGCCCGCGATCAGGTCGGCCTTGCCCAGGGGCATGGCGAGGAGGCGTTCCAGGGTGCCGGAGGTGCGTTCGCGCAGGGTCGCGATGGAGGTCACCAGGAACATCGTGATCAGCGGGAAGATGCCGAGGAGCGAGGCACCGATGGTGTCGAAGGTGCGCGGGCTGCCGTCGAAGACGTAGCGGAGCAGCAGGAGCATCACGCAGGGAATGAAGATCATCAGCGCGATGGTGCGGGGGTCGTGTCGGAGTTGGCGCAGGACTCGGATCGCGGTGGCGGTGGTGCGGGAGTAGTTGATGGCGCTCTCGCTCCGGGGCGTGGTCGTGCTCGAACGAGGGGGGGTGGTCGTGCTCATCGGATCGTCTCCTTGTGCTTTCCGGCCGCGGCCGCCTCGTCGACCAGGTGGAGGAAGGCGGCCTCGACGGTGTCGCCGCCGGTGGCGTGGCGCAGGGCCTCCGGGGTGTCGTCGGCGAGGATCTCTCCCTCGCGCATCAGGAGCAGGCGGTGGCAGCGTTCGGCCTCGTCCATGACGTGTGAGGAGACAAGGAGGGTGGCACCGCGGTCGGCGGCGATGGTGTGGAAGAGGTTCCACAGGTCGCGGCGGAGTACGGGGTCGAGGCCGACCGTGGGCTCGTCGAGGACGAGGAGTTCCGGGGTGCCCAGGAGCGCGACGGCGAGGGAGACGCGGCTGCGCTGGCCGCCGGAGAGGGTGCCCGCGAGGGCGTCGGCGTGGGAGGTGAGGTCTACGTCGGCGATGGCGTGGGTGACGTTCTCGTGGCGGCGCTCGGTGGATGCGCGGCCGGGGTCGAGGATCGCGGCGAAGTAGTCCAGATTCTGGCGGATCGTCAGGTCGTCGTAGACGGAGGGGGCTTGGGTGACGTAGCCGATACGGGAGCGGAGTGTGATGTCGCCCGCGGGGCTGCCGAGGACCTCCAGGGTGCCGGTCACCTTGGCCTGCGTGCCGACGATCGCCCTCATCAGGGTCGACTTGCCGCATCCCGACGGGCCCAGCAGGCCGGTGATCCGGCTGTGGGGTACCTCGAAATCGAGGCCGCGCAGGATCTGGCGGCCGCCTCGGACGACGGTGAGTCCGGTGGCGCGGATCGCGGGCGCAGGGTCTTCGCCGACGGGGTTCCCGCGCGGCCCCGTCGCGGGCGTGGAGGAGGAGTAATTCACCATGCGATGAATAATCCTGCCGCGGCGTGGCATCGTCAAGCGCCGCGGGCCGGCGCATTAGGGCCGCTGTCAGGCTCGCGGTCCTGCGGCTGCCGAAGCTCCGTCACGGGTTCGACGCGCCTGAGGGATCGGTCACCGCGCGGACCCGGGCTCAGAGGGCTCAGCGGGCTCAGGAGCGGGTCGCCACGATCACGTCGATGTCGTAGACCTCCTCGACCGGCCCGTCCGGGAAGGTCTCCTGGGGTTTGCGTTCCTCGGTGAGGAAGGCCGCGGTCTTCTCTTCGCCGAGGGCCAGGAGGACCGAGAGGCTGCCCAGGTCTGGCGAGGTGTGCGGGCCCCGTACTCGGCGCACAGCGGCGGCTCCCCCGGGGCTTCGGTGAGGACGCGAAAGAAGTAGGCGAGGAGCGAGCCGACGAACCCGATGGCCATCAGGCCGCGCAGGCGCGCCTGCGCCTTGGGGTCCCGAAGCCGGTCGGCTCGCCGTGACGAGGGCCGACCGGCCGGGGGCTGCTCAAGAGCAGCGCTGGGCCACGTAGCCGTCGCTGCCTGTCTTCACGTACGCGTCCGCGACGTACTGCCCACTGGCGATGTTGTCCCAGATGTTCGAGGTGCCGTACGGGCCGCTCACCGTCTGGCCAGGGGTCTGGCAGTAGATCGTCACCCACGAGCCCGGCGGTAGAACCCTGACGATCCGGTATTGCGTGCCCGGACCGCTGCGCACGTTCAGGCTGTACCCCGGTGCGGTGGGGTAACTGGTCGCCGAGGCGCTGACCGTGGTGGAGTATGCGCTCTCACCCGCGTTCTCTAGCTCTTCATGGGCCATCCTTGGCCTCCCCCGTTGTATGTTTCACTCGGCGTTCGAGCCGTGACCGCAGCTCCAGCCGCACTATCACTGCACGGAGAGGCTAGCAAGCCTCAGCGGTTTCGTACGCACCATCGATTAGGCTCAGCGCGTCGCGCGTGCGGACCGACACACGGGGGTGAGCGATGCCGCCACAGCGCAGCGCCGGCACGGGTCCAGAAGCGGAACAATCGCAGTACGCCGGGCAGTACCGGCTGGAGGAGCGGCTCGGGTCGGGCGGCATGGGCGTCGTCCACCTGGCGCGCTCGGCTTCCGGCCTGCGCCTCGCGGTGAAGGTCGTCCACCCGGAGTTCGCCCAGGACCCGGAGTTCAGGGGGCGTTTCCGCCAGGAGGTGGGAGCCGCTCGGAAGGTCAGCGGCGCCTTCACCGCACCCGTGGTGGACGCGGCCCCAGACGCCCAAAGCCCGTGGATGGCCACGCTTTTCATCCCCGGTCCGACCCTTGCCGAACACGTGAAGCGGAATGGGGCTCTGGAGCCTGCCCAGCTGCGCCAGCTGATGGCCGGGCTCACCGAGGCGCTGTGCGACATCCACCGGGCCGGTGTCGTCCACCGTGATCTGAAACCCAGTAATGTGCTGCTCGCCGCGGATGGGCCCAAGGTCATCGACTTCGGCATCTCCCGCCCGTCGGACAGCGAACTGCGCACCGAGACCGGCAAGTTGATCGGCACCCCGCCCTTCATGGCTCCGGAGCAGTTCCGCAGCCCGCGGGAGGTGGGACCGGCTGCCGACGTCTTCGCGCTGGGGTCGGTGATCGTGCACGCAGCGACCGGGCGCGGCCCGTTCGATTCCGACAGCCCGTACCTGGTCGCCTATCAGGTCGTCCACGACGAGCCGGATCTGACCGGGCTTCCCGAGGAGTTGGGCTCGCTCGTGGCCCGTTGCCTCGCCAAGGAACCCGACGACCGGCCGACCGCGGGCGAGTTGATGGCGGAACTGCGCACGATGTCGGCCTCGTACGACACACATGCGTTCATACCCGAGCAGCGGCACAGTGGCGACGGGGAGCGTGCGCTCGGGGCGGTGAGCGCGGCAGGAGCAAGGACCAGGAGTACCGGTCGAGAACCGCGGCCCGCACCCGACGACGAACAGGGGAACGGACCCGCAGCTGGCGCCAAGACACGTCTCGAGAGCGCCGAGGCCCGGCCCCGGCGTTTTCTTGGAAGCGCCGAGGCGCGACCCCGGCGTCACAAGCGCCGGTGGATCGCCGCGGCTCTGGCCACGACCGCTGCTCTCGCGAGCGGCGCCGTCCTGACCGTCGCTCTGTCCGACTCCCCCGCTCACGACAGCCGCGGCAAGACCACCGCCGGGCCCGGTCAGCGGACCGCCGGGTCCACCCCCTGGGAAACCGCCCTGAAGACCCGTACGGGGGCCCGGGCGAGCGGCCTGCCCGAGTGCACGTACGCGCTCGACAAACTGTTCTGTGGTCAGCCCGGAGTGATGGCCGCCGCGATCGAGCCGTCCGACGGCAGGGTGCTGTGGTCGCGAGGCGTCAAGGCCGGATCGGTCGACGCGATTCCGTCGTGGACCCCCGTCGTGGCCGGCGGACTGCTGCATGTGGCCTCCGCGGACGGGAAGAGACTGGCCGCCCTCGACCCGAAGACGGGCCGGACGCGGTGGAGCCGTGACGTCGCGAGGTACCGCGGCCTCGTCGCCCACACCGGTGAGCAGGTGCTACTCACCGGTCCCGACTCCACGGTGACCGCGCTGGACGCCACGACGGGCGACGAGTTGTGGAGTCACACGATCGCAGGCCAGGCCCAGCCTGTCTTCTCCGCCCACGGCGACGGCCTCGCGTACGCGGTGAGCCCGAGCGGCGCCGGCACGGCTGTCAGCGCGGTGGTGCCCCAGACGGGTGACGTCCGCTGGCACCATCGGTTCGAGGGAGCGCTGACCCTGGCGGGAAGCCGGAACGGGGTGGTCTGGCTCCTGTCGTTCAACACCGACAACAGCGTGGACGCGGTGATCCGGTACGACACGATGAGCCGCTCGACCCGCCGGATTCCTCTGGACTTCCCCCTCCCGGGAGCACAGGCCGTGGTCCGCGGGGACACCGTCTACCTGGTGGCGGATGGGGGCAGTGTGGTGGCCGTGGGCACCGGAAGCGGCAGGACGGGACAGCTCTGGCGCCTGGAGACCTCCGTGAGCCGGGCGTCGTCTCCCGTCGCCGTCGATCGACGCCTGTACTTCACCGCGGCCGACGGCAGGCTCTACGCCGTGGACACCGTGCGGGGAGCACTCCTCGGTCAGACGGATCCGCGGATCAAGGGGGACCGCGGTGGGCGCATCGGCTCGCTGCCGCCGCCGGTCGCCGGGGACGACCAGGTGTACGCCGCCGCCCCCGACGGCTCACTGTTCGCCGTCAACAGCCGTGATCCGTCGGGATGGTGACGTCCCTTCACGGACCAGAGTTCAGCTCACGGGCAAGGGTCCAGCTCACGGGCAAGGTGTTCAGCAGCGCGGCGCCCCCACGTCGACGCCGCTCCCAGGACCAGCCCGAAGGCGCCTACGGCCCCCGCAGATGCGACGGCCGTACGTGTCGCCTGGAGGCGTGGTCAATCCAGCTTGCTGACGTCCCGCACCGCGCCCTTGTCCGCGCTCGTTGCCATCGCGGCGTAGGCGCGCAGGGCGGCGGAGACCTTGCGGTCGCGGCGGACCGGAGCGTACACGCCGCCGAGGGCCTCGCGGCGGGACGCCAGTTCCTCGTCCTCAACGAGGAGTTCGATGGTGCGGTTCGGGATGTCGATGCGGATGCGGTCACCGTCCTGGACGAGGGCGATCGTGCCGCCGGACGCGGCCTCGGGGGAGGCGTGGCCGATCGACAGGCCGGAGGTGCCTCCGGAGAAGCGGCCGTCGGTGATCAGGGCGCAGGTCTTGCCCAGGCCGCGGCCCTTCAGGAACGACGTCGGGTAGAGCATCTCCTGCATACCGGGGCCCCCCTTGGGGCCCTCGTAGCGGATGACGACGACGTCGCCGTCCTTCACCTGCTTCGCGAGGATCTTCTCGACGGCCTCCTCCTGCGACTCGCAGACCACCGCCGGACCCTCGAAGGTCCAGATCGACTCGTCCACACCGGCCGTCTTCACGACGCAGCCGTCCACCGCGAGGTTGCCCTTGAGGACCGCGAGGCCGCCGTCCTTCGAGTACGCGTGCTCCGCCGAGCGGATGCAGCCGTTCTCGTCGTCGTCGTCGAGGGCCTCCCAGCGCTCGGACTGCGAGAAGGCCTCGGCGGACCTGACACAGCCCGGCGCCGCGTGCCACAGTTCCACGGCCTTGGCGGAAGGCGAGCCACCCCGCATGTCCCACGTCTTCAGCCAGTCCGCCAGCGACGGGCTGTGCACGCAGTGCACGTCCTCGTTCAGCAGTCCGGCACGGTGCAGTTCGCCGAGCAGAGCCGGGATGCCGCCCGCGCGGTGCACGTCCTCCATGTAGTACGTACGGTCCTTCGCGACGTTCGGCGCGACCTTGGCCAGGCAGGGCACACGGCGCGAGACCGTGTCGATCTCCTCCAGGCCGAACGGAACGTCCGCTTCCTGTGCGGCGGCCAGCAGGTGCAGGATCGTGTTGGTCGAGCCGCCCATCGCGATGTCGAGGGCCATGGCGTTCTCGAAGGCCGCTACGGTGGCGATGTTCCGGGGCAGGACCGTCTCGTCGTCCTGCTCGTAGTGGCGGCGGGTGATGTCCATGACCGTGCGCGCGGCGTCCTCGTACAGCGCCTTGCGCGCCGTGTGCGTGGCCAGAACCGAACCGTTGCCGGGGAGGGAGAGGCCGATGGCCTCGGTCAGGCAGTTCATGGAGTTGGCGGTGAACATGCCGGAGCAGGAGCCGCAGGTCGGACAGGCGTTCTCCTCGATACGGAGGATGTCCGCGTCGGAGATCTTGTCGTTGACCGCGTCCGAGATCGCGTCGACCAGGTCGAGCGTACGGACCGTGCCGTCGACCAGCGTCGCGCGGCCGGACTCCATGGGGCCGCCGGAGACGAAGACCGCCGGGATGTTCAGGCGCAGGGCCGCCATCAGCATGCCGGGCGTGATCTTGTCGCAGTTGGAGATACAGATCAGGGCGTCGGCGCAGTGCGCCTCCACCATGTACTCCACGCTGTCCGCGATCAGGTCGCGGGAGGGGAGGCTGTACAGCATGCCTCCGTGGCCCATCGCGATGCCGTCGTCCACCGCGATCGTGTTGAACTCGCGCGGGATGCCGCCGGCTTCCCTGACCGCCTCGCTCACGATCCGGCCGACCGGCTGGAGGTGGGTGTGGCCGGGCACGAACTCCGTGAAGGAGTTGGCGACCGCGATGATCGGCTTCCGCCCGATGTCCGCGCCCGGTACACCGGAGGCTCGCATCAGGGCGCGTGCGCCCGCCATGTTGCGGCCGTGGGTGACAGTGCGGGACCTCAGTTCGGGCATCGTCGCTCGCTCCTTCGGAGACCTTCAGAGACCTTCAGAGAGTTCTGACAGACCTCGAGCCTACGCCGGTGCTCCAGGATCCGGACACCTCGTCCGGGATACGGGATGTGCGTCTCGATCGGCGGGTGGCCATGAGGGGGCTCGTGTGCGCCGCGTGACGGGTGCCTTCACTGCCTGGAACGCAACTGGAACGGAGGTTCGCACAGCTTCCAAGAACGAAGGTTCGCTCCGCTTCGAGAAGAACATCGCTCACGGCCCCGTCAGATGCCCCTGGACCACCGGAGCGACCCGCACGATGATCTGTTCCACGTCCGCCGAGGCCAGCGGCTCCAGCTTGATCACGTAACGCATCATGGCAACGCCGACCAGCTGCGCAGCGGCCAGCTCGGCGCGCAGTTCCGCGTCCGGCAGGCCGAGCCGGGAGGCGACCCGGCGCAGCAGCTGGGAGGAGATGAGACGGCGGAAGACGGCCGCCGCCACCTCGTTGTTCACGGCGGAGCGTACGACCGCGAGCAGCGGGGCGCGGGTGACCGGGTTCTCCCAGATGCCGAAGAGGAACCGTGCGAAGCGCTCGCCGACCCCGTCCAACGGTCCCTCGAAGATCACGTCCGGGGCCCTCAGTGCGGGCGCGAAGACGGCCTCGACCGCCTCCTGGAACACCTGTTCCTTGGTGCCGAAGTAGTGGTGGACGAGGGCGGAGTCGACGCCCGCGGCCTTGGCGATACCGCGTACGGACGTCTTGTCGTAACCCCGCTCGGAGAACTCCTCGCGGGCCGCCGCCAAAATGCGGTCGCGCGTTGCGGGGGCGTCCCCCGACGTCGTACGGGAGGGGCGTCCGCGGCGGCGGGGGGCCGTGTCGGTCATGAGCCCGCGAGCCTGACCGCCGAGGCGAGGTGGAGCCGGGTGAAGGCGAGGGCTTCGGCCAGGTCGGCCTCGCGCTCGGCGCCGGACATGGCCCGGCGGGTGTTGACCTCGATGACGACATGGCCGTCGAAGCCGCTCAGGGCGAGCCGTTCCAGGAGTTCGGCGCAGGGCTGGTTGCCGCGCCCCGGGACGAGGTGCTCGTCCTTCGCCGAGCCCCGGCCGTCGGCCAGATGGACGTGGCCGAGGCGGTCGCCCATCCGGTCGGCCATGTGAAGGGCGTCGGTGCGGGCCGTGGAGGAGTGGCTCAGGTCGAGCGTGAAGTGCCGGTAGTCGTCCTTCGTCACGTCCCAGTCGGGGGCGTACGCGAGCATCTCGCGGTCGCGGTAGCGCCAGGGGTACATGTTCTCGACGGCGAACCGTACGTCCGTCTCGTTGGCCATCCGCCAGATCCCGGTGACGAAGTCGCGGGCGTACTGCCGCTGCCAGCGGAACGGCGGATGCACGACGACCGTGGAGGCGTCCAGCTTCTCGGCGGCGGCCCGGGCGCGCTGGAGCTTGACCCACGGGTCGGTGGACCAGACGCGCTGGGTGATGAGCAGACACGGGGCGTGGACTGCCAGGACCGGGATCTGGTGGTAGTCGCTGAGCCTGCGCAGCGCCTCGATGTCCTGGCTGACCGGGTCGGTCCACACCATGATCTCGACCCCGTCGTAGCCCAGGCGCGCGGCGATCTCGAAGGCCGTTGCCGTCGACTCCGGATAGACGGAGGCCGTGGACAGCACGACCTTCGCATCCGGGATGCGCACCACTGGTTCTGCCACGAGGGACAGAGTACGGGGCCGCGCTCGGCACCGGGGAGGCGGTTCCTGTGCGCCACTCGGGCGGCACCGGGAACCGCGGGGAATTGGAGGCGCACCGACGCCTCCCTCGGGACCTCTTAGGAGCTCTCAGGAGCTCTCAGGAGCTTTCGCCCGCCTCAAGGCCTCTTTTCCTCAAGACCTTCAGGGAATGAGCCCCAGCCCCATGTGATCCAGCCGCCGTAGGATCACGCCCTCGCGGAGTGCCCAGGGGCAGATCTCCAGGGTCTCTACGCCGAACAGGTCCATCGCGCCCTCGGCGACCAGCGCGCCTGCGACGAGCTGGCCCGCGCGGCCCTCGGATACTCCGGGCAGCTCCGCGCGCTGCTCGGCGGTCATCGCGCCGAGCTGCGGAACCCAGTCCTCCAGGGACCTGCGCTTGAGCTCGCGCTGCATGTAGAGGCCCTCGGCCGAACGCGCGGCTCCCGCGATCCTGGCGAGCTGCCTGAACGTCTTGGAGGTGGCGACCACGTGATCGGGCGCCCCGAAGCGACTGAACTCCCCGACTGTCCGGGCGATCTCGGCGCGTACATGCCGACGCAGCGCCTTGATGTCCGCCGGGTCCGGCGGATCGCCCGGCAGCCGGGCGGCCGTCAGCCGCCCCGCGCCGAGCGGCAGCGACACCGCCGCGTCCGGCTCCTCGTCCATGCCGTACGCGATCTCCAGGGAACCGCCGCCGATGTCGAGGACGAGCAGCTTCCCGGCCGACCAGCCGAACCAGCGGCGGGCGGCGAGGAAGGTGAGCCGCGCCTCCTCCTCACCGGTGAGGACCTGCAGCTCGACCCCGGTCTCGGCACGCACCCGGGCCAGTACGTCATCGGCGTTGTCGGCCTCGCGCACGGCGGAGGTGGCGAACGGCAGCAGGTCTTCGACGCCCTTGTCCTCGGCCGCTTGAAGGGCCTCCTGAACGACGCCGATCAGTTTGTCGACGCCTTCGGGGCCGATCGCCCCGCTGTCGTCGAGGAGTTCGGCGAGCCGCAGCTCCGCCTTGTGCGAATGCGCGGGCAACGGGCGCGCGCCAGGGTGTGCATCCACCACCAGCAGATGCACCGTGTTCGAACCCACGTCCAGGACACCGAGTCTCATGTACGGAACGCTACTGCGGGCAGGCCGCTCGCTGGTCCCCGGAGTGGTCGTTGGCGACTTACTCTGGACGCGTGCCAAAGACGAAAAAGGCAAAGGCCGACAAGTCGGCAGTGACAGACAAGTCGGCAGCGGCAGACACCTCCGCCAAAAGTTCTTCGCAGGCGAAGGCGTCCACCAGGACCAAGCAGTCCCCGGAGTCCCCGAAGCCCCCCAAGAAGGCCTCTGCCCCGGGGTCGGTGCCGGACGAGAGGGGACTCGACTTCGCGCGCGCGTGGGTGGATTTCCCGGATCCGGCCGACGACGAGCAGGTCTTCCGCTGCGATCTGACATGGCTGACCTCTCGGTGGAACTGCATCTTCGGAAGCGGCTGCCAGGGCATCCAGGCGGGCCGCGCGGACGACGGGTGCTGCACGCTCGGCGCCCATTTCTCGGACAAGGACGACGAGAAGCGCGTCGCCGAACATGTAACGAGGCTCACGCCGGAGATCTGGCAGCGGCACGACGTCGGGACGGAGACCGGCTGGGTCTCGACAGACGAGGACGGTTCCCGGCAGACACGCCCGTACCAGGGCTCGTGCATCTTCCAGAACCGTCCCGGTTTCGAGGGCGGAGCGGGCTGCTCGCTGCACATCCTGGCCCTGAAGGAGGGCCGCGAACCCCTGGAGACCAAGCCTGACGTCTGTTGGCAGCTGCCCGTGCGGCGGACGTACGAGTGGATCGAGCGGCCCGACGACACCCGCGTGCTCCAGGTCTCGATCGGCGAGTACGACCGCCGCGGCTGGGGTCCGGGCGGGCACGACCTGCACTGGTGGTGCACGTCGGCGACCTCCGCGCACGGCGCGGGCGAGCCCGTGTACGTCACCTACCGGCCAGAGCTCATCGAGCTGATGGGCAAGGCGGGGTACGACCGGCTGGTAGAGCTGTGCGAGCAGCGGCTGGCGTCCCAGCTGCCGTTGGTGGCACCGCATCCGGCGGACCCGCTCGCCTGACGCCCGCGGTCTGTGTCACCGGGCGGGGACCGCGCTGTCAGCGCCGGCGGTTACGGTTTCGTCCATGGCTGCCCGTACGAAGACCGCGAAGGACCGGCCGTCCTACCGCTGCACCGAGTGCGGCTGGCAGACGGCCAAGTGGCTCGGCCGCTGCCCCGAGTGCCAGGCCTGGGGGACGGTCGAGGAGTACGGCACGCCCGCGGTCCGTACGACGGCACCCGGCCGGGTCACGACGTCCGCGGTGCCCATCGGCCAGGTGGACGGCCGCCGGGCCACCGCGCGTTCCACCGGCGTGGCCGAGCTGGACCGGGTGCTGGGCGGCGGCCTGGTGCCGGGTGCGGTCGTGCTCGTCGCGGGCGAGCCGGGCGTCGGAAAGTCCACGCTGCTGCTGGACGTGGCGGCCAGGGCGGCGAGCGACGAGCACCGCACGCTCTACATCACCGGGGAGGAGTCGGCGAGCCAGGTCCGCCTGCGGGCCGACCGTATCAAGGCGATCGACGACCACCTGTATCTCGCCGCGGAGACCGATCTGGCCGCCGTACTCGGCCACTTGGACGCGGTGAAGCCGTCCCTGCTCATCCTCGACTCCGTGCAGACGGTGGCCTCTCCGGAGATCGACGGCGCCCCCGGAGGCATGGCCCAGGTCCGGGAGGTGGCCGGCGCGCTGATCCGCGCCTCCAAGGAGCGCGGCATGTCCACGCTCCTCGTGGGCCACGTCACCAAGGACGGCGCCATCGCGGGCCCCCGCCTCCTCGAGCACCTCGTGGACGTCGTCCTGCACTTCGAGGGCGACCGGCACGCGCGCCTGAGGCTGGTGCGCGGCATCAAGAATCGGTACGGGACGACGGACGAGGTCGGCTGCTTCGAGCTGCACGACGCGGGGATCACCGGTCTCGCCGACCCGAGCGGCCTCTTCCTGACCCGCCGCGCCGAGCCCGTCCCCGGGACCTGCCTGACCGTCACCCTCGAGGGCCGTCGCCCGCTGGTCGCCGAGGTCCAGGCGCTCACCGTCGACTCCCAGATCCCCTCCCCCAGGCGTACGACATCGGGCCTGGAGACCTCCCGGGTCTCGATGATGCTCGCCGTTCTGGAGCAGCGCGGCCGGATCAGCGCGCTTGGCAAGCGGGACATCTACTCGGCGACGGTCGGCGGCGTGAAGCTCTCCGAACCGGCCGCGGACCTGGCGATCGCCCTCGCCCTGGCCTCCGCCGCGAGCGACACCCCCCTGCCCAAGAACCTCGTCGCGATCGGCGAAGTGGGGCTGGCCGGCGAGGTCAGACGGGTCACGGGCGTGCAGCGCAGGCTCACCGAAGCCCACCGCCTGGGCTTCACGCACGCCCTCGTGCCGAGCGATCCCGGCAAGATCCCTCCGGATATGAAGGTCCTGGAAGTGGCTGACATGGGGGACGCGCTGCGCGTGCTCCCGAGGTCGCGTCGTCGACAGGCCCCCCGGGACGAGGAAGACCGCCGGTAGACTTTGCCCAGGTCTCGCCCGTCCGTACGAACCAACGTACGAAACGGGGGCGCCCCAGAACCTGCGACCGGAGGAGTGCAGTGGCAGCCAACGACCGGGCGACAGCTCCCGGAAAGTCCGGTGGGAGCTCCGGTGCCGATGGGCTGATGCGCGCCTCACTGAGCGCCGTGGCACCCGGCACTGCACTGCGCGACGGCCTCGAGCGGATTCTCCGCGGCAACACCGGCGGGCTCATCGTGCTCGGCTGGGACAAGACGGTCGAATCGATGTGCACGGGCGGCTTCGTCCTGGACGTCGAGTTCACCGCGACGCGGCTGCGTGAGCTGTGCAAGCTCGACGGCGGCATCGTGCTCGACAAGGACATCACCAAAATCCTTCGGGCGGGCGTGCAGCTGGTGCCCGACCCCACCATCCCCACCGAGGAGACGGGCACCCGGCACCGCACGGCCGACCGGGTCTCCAAGCAGGTCGGCTTCCCCGTCGTCTCCGTCTCCCAGTCCATGCGCCTCATCGCGCTGTACGTGGACGGACAGCGCCGTGTTTTGGAGGACTCGGCCGCGATCCTCTCCCGGGCCAACCAGGCCCTGGCCACCCTGGAGCGCTACAAGCTCCGGCTCGACGAGGTCGCGGGCACACTGTCCGCGCTGGAGATCGAGGACCTGGTCACCGTCCGGGACGTCTCCGCCGTGGCCCAGCGCCTGGAGATGGTGCGCCGGATCGCCACGGAGATCGCCGAGTACGTGGTGGAGTTGGGCACGGACGGCCGTCTCCTCGCCCTCCAGCTCGACGAGTTGATCGCGGGCGTCGAGCCCGAGCGCGAACTCGTCGTACGGGACTACGTACCCGAGCCGACCGCCAAGCGCTCCCGCACGGTCGACGAGGCCCTCGCCGAACTCGACGCGCTCACCCACGCCGAGCTGCTCGAACTGGCGACGGTGGCCAGGGCATTGGGCTACACCGGCTCCCCCGAGACCCTCGACTCCACGGTGTCACCTCGCGGCTTCCGGCTCCTCGCGAAGGTGCCTCGCCTGCCCGGTGCCATCATCGACCGGCTGGTCGAGCACTTCGGCGGCCTGCAGAAGCTGCTCGCCGCGAGCGTCAACGACCTTCAGACGGTGGACGGCGTCGGCGAGGCTCGGGCGCGCAGCGTCCGGGAGGGGCTGTCGCGGCTGGCGGAGTCGTCGATCCTGGAGCGTTACGTCTAAGACACATCCGGGGTACCCGACGTGCGTACCCAGCCGTTGTCCCGGTCGTTTCCTCAGTCCCTCTCCAGCACGAACGATGCCCGGGCCTTCGCCAGGCCAGGGGCCTGCGCCTCGACCAGGTAGGTGCCTGCGGTCGCCAACCCCGTCCGGGGCGTCGCGCACCGCGGTGCGCTCGCCTTGCGGTCCCATTCCAGGGCGCGGGTGACGCGGTCGTTCGCCGGGATGCGGTACAGGACGCTGCCGGCGCCCGTCGGGCAGTCGGCCGAGGACCAGATCTCGTCTTCGCCGCCCGCCTGAGTGATCGTCAGCACCGCTTTTTCCGGGCCGAGGTCGAGCTTGCAGTCGCTGCCCGAGGAATTCCGGACGATCAGCTCGAACCTGGTCTTTTCGTCGGGCGCGTAGGTGTTCTTGACGCTGCGCAGCGTCAACCGTACGGCTGTAGCTGTGCAGTTGGGCAGGCTGGACCCGGCCTGAACGGTGTCACCGGAGCCGCCGCCGACCTCCCGGACCGAGTCGCCGCCCGCACCGCCCGCACCCGCGGTGGAGCCGTCCGCACCACCGGAGCCGTCGGAGCCTCCACCGGAGTCCGCTGATCCGCCGCTACCGGTGGTCGACTCGTCGCGCCCGCCCGGGGCTTGGCTGATCGCGGGGCCGGAGCCGGAGGGGCCCGGCGTGATCGAGGGCACCGGATTCTTGCCGTTGGACTCGTCCGCGCTGTTGTTGACGTCTCCGTCGCCGAAGGTGACGACCCAGGTGATCAGCAGCGCCAACAGCGCGACCAGGGACAGCAGAACGGCCCTCCGTCGCCAGTAGATGGAGGAGGGGAGCGGCCCGACAGGATTGCGCAGAGATCCCACGGCGCAAACTGTACGAGAGATCCATGAGTTAGCGGGCCCCACCCGCCGCCCCGCGTCTGAACTGTTCCGGATCATCGTCCCGGACACCGGGGGGCCCCCCCCCCCCCCCCACTAGGACAGGCAGGCGGGCCGCCACCCACCCCAGACTTGGG
>CAMLJW010000073.1 GCA_946480485.1 uncultured Streptomyces sp.
GCCACCAGGTCTCGCCCTGCATGCGCAGCGCCTCGACCGCGGGGCGGGCGGCGGCCTCCGTGGCGGCGGCACATACGAGGCGGGCCGCGTCCGGCACGTTCACCAGTGCCACCAGCAGGGCGAGACCGACGGCGCCGGGGGAGAACACCGTGGCGGCCAGCAGGATCAGCAGCAGCGACGGGACGGCGAGCAGCACGTCCAAGGGACGCATCAGCACCTCCTCCAGCCAGCGGCGATGGGTGAGCGCGCCAGCCAGGCCGACGGGGAGCGCGACTAGATACGACAGGGCGGTGGCGGCGAGGGCGGTCAGCACGACTGACCGGCCGCCGTGCAGCACTTGGTGCCATACGTCGCGGCCCACGAAGTCGGTGCCGAGCCAGTGGCCGTCGCCGAGGGTGAAGGACGCAGTTCGAGGCCCTGGTTGTCCCACGAACAGTGGGCCGAGCAGGGCGAGTACGAGGGGTACGGCGACGACCGTCACGCCGAGCGCGAAGCGGCCCGTGCGCGGCGCGGCCCCACCTTCTTTCGCATGGCCCGGTCGTTCGCGACGATGGGGTCGCGCGAGCGGGGCAGGGATGGGTTTCATGCTGGCTGCCGTCCATGGCTCGGGTGGCTGATCCCCCGGCCCCGCCACTTCAGTTGAAGGCCCTGGAAGACGAGATCGACCAGCTGGTGGCCGCCCATCCTGACGGGGCCCTCATCCTCAGCCTGCCGGGAATGGGGGCCACCCTCACCGCGTAGTTCCTCGCGGCCGTCGGCAGCATCCACCGCTTTGCCAGCGGCGATTCCCTCGCTGCCGCCAGCGGGCTGGCCCCGGTCCTGGGGAAGTCCGGCAAGATCCGCTACTCCAGGAGCGCGACCGGCGGCGACAAGGCCCTCAAACGGGTCTTCTACCAGTCGGCCTTCTGCGCGATCAAGAACGATCCCGCCTCGCGGGTCTACTACGACCGCAAGCGAGGCGAAGGCAAACGGCACCGCCAGGCCGTGATCGCCCTGGCCCGACGACGCGTCAACGTCCTCTACGCGATCCTGCGCGACCGCCAGCCCTACCAGGGCCGGCCGCCCCTCCGTCTCGTGGCCTGACAGAAGCATTAGGCAGCCACCCCCGCCCGGGGTGCGAGACGGCGGGCGACGAGATCCGCGCCCAGGTTCAGTACGACGGTCAGGACGCCGAACACCACGGCGAGACCCTGCACCACCGGCACGTCGCGTTCGGCGACGGCGCCCAGCAGGACGGTGCCGAGACCCGGGATCACGTACAGCGCCTCCACGACGATGACGCCGCACAGCAACCAGTCGATGGTGCGGGCGAGATGCTGCGCGGCGGGGGCGAGGGCGCCCGGTAGGGCGTGGGCGTAGCGGATGCGGGCACTGGAGACGCCGTAGCGGCGGGCCTGTGCCACGTAGGGGGAGGCGAGCGCATCGATCATGCCGGCCCGTACGAGGCGGGAGAGGGAGCAGACCGGGCGGGCCAGCAGGACCAGTACGGGCAGGACGAGCGCGGCCGGGTGGCCGAGCAGGTCGGTGCCGTAGCCGACGGCGGTCGGCGGCAGCCAACGCAGTCGGAGTGCGAGGACGGTCACCAGCAGCACTCCGAGGGCGAACTCGGGCACCGCGTACACGGCGAGCGTGACCGAGCTGATCAGCCGGTCGGTGAGGCGCCCTTCACGGCGGGCGGCGAGTACGCCGAGGCCGAAGCCGATCGGGACGAGCAGAGCCACGGCGAGCGTGGCCAGCAGGAGGGTCGGGCCGAAGCCGTCGGCGAGGTACTGGCCGACCGGGCGGCCTGAGGTCAGGGAGGTGCCGAGGTCGCCGTGGAGCAGGCCCGTCGCCCAGTCGGCGAGTCGCTCGTACGCTGGCCGGTCGAGGTGCATGGCCTCGCGGATGGCGGCGATGCGGGCGGGGTCGGGCTGGTCGCCGGCCAGGGCGACGGCGGCGTCGCCCGGCAACGCCTCGGTGAGCGCGAAGACCAGCAGCACGACGGCCACGGTCTGTACGGCGCCGAGGAGCAGCCGCCGGGCGACGAAGGAGCGCAGTCCGCTCACGCGAGCCAGACCTTGTCGAAGCGGGCCCAGTCGAGCGAGTTGGCGGGCGCTTTGGTCTCAACGCCCTTCACCTTGCGGGCCGTGCCGAGGATCCAGTCGGCGAAGCCCCAGATGAGGAAGCCACCCTCGGCGTACAGGTGGCGCTGCATTGCCTGGTAGACGGCCGCCCGTTCGGTCTTGTCGCGGGTGGACTGCGCCTGCTGGTAGAGGGCGTCGAAGTCCTTGTGCTTCCACTGGGTGGCGTTCGTGGTGGAGTCGGTGAGGAGGCGCTGGGAGATGTGGGCCTCGATCGGCATGGCGCCGGAGCGGTAGCAGCACAGGGTGCCGTTGTCGAGGATGTCGGCCCAGTAGGAGTCCTTGCTGCCCATCTTCACGTCGATCGTGACGCCCGCCTTCGCCGCCTGGTCGCGAAAGATGCTGGCGGCCTCGGTGAATCCGGCGGCGACGGCCGAGGTGTCGAGGGTGACCTTCAGGTTCTCGGCGCCGGCCTGCTTGAGCAGGGCGCGGGCCTTGTCGAGGTCTTGTTCGCGCTGGGGGAGGCTGCCGGCGTAGTACTCGTAGCCCTTGCCGAACAGGTCGTTGCCGACGACACCGGCACCGGACAGGGCGCCGTCGACGAGTTCCTTGCGGTCAGCGATCATGAAGAACGCCTCGCGTACGCGCTTGTCGTCGAAGGGGGCCCGGTCGGTCTTCATCGCGAAGCCCTGCATGGCGCTGTTGCGCAGCCGCACGATCTCGATCTGTCCCTTGCTCTCGTGGGCGCGGGCGGTGGTGGGGTTGAGTTCGTGGGCGTACTCGACCTGTCCGCCGAGGAGGGCGTTGACGCGGGCGGACTCCTCGTTGGCGACGACGAATTCGAGCTCGTCGAGGTGCGGGGCGCCCTCCCAGTAGTCGTCGTAGCGGCGGAAGACGGCCGCGCGGCCGGGGGCGAAGGAGGCGAAGCGGAAGGGGCCGGAGCCGATCGGCTTCTTGTCGAAGTCGGAGGCGTTCTCCGGGACGATGTACGCGCCGAACGCGGCCAGGATGTTGGGGAATTCGGCCGTAGGACGCTTGAGGACGAACTCGATCGCGCGCTCGCCGTTGGCGCGGCTGGCGGCGAGGTCGATGGGGTCCAGGGATGCCTTGGCGCGGAATGCCTGCTTTGGGTCGGCGATGCGGCGGTAGCTGTAGAGGACGTCCGCGGCAGTGACCGGCCTTCCGTTGTGGAAGGTCGCCTTGCGCAGGGTGACCTGCCAGCGGTCCAGGGTCTTGTTCGCCTCCCACTTCTCGGCGAGGCGGGGCTGGGCGGAGAGGTCGGCGCCGTAGTCGGCGAGCTTGTCGAAGAGTGCCTTGGCGCGGGCGGCGTCGGCGAAGAGGTTGGCCAGGTGCGGGTCGAGGGTCTCGCTGGCGCCGCCGCCGGCGAAGGCGGCGCGCAGCCGCCCGCCTCGCTTCGGAGTGCTGTCGCCCTTGGCGTCGGAGCCCTCGCTGCCGGAGCCGCCGCATCCGGTGAGGGCGAGCGCGCCGAGTGAGGCGGCGCCCGTGGCGGCGAGGAAGCCGCGGCGGCGCAGGCCGGGGAAGCGTTCGTCGTGCATGGGATTCCTTGGGGTGTGGTGTGGACGAAGGGTCAGTGGGGGGTGGTGAGACGTGCGACGACGTGCAGCCGGTCCGCGTCCGTCCTGTCGCCGGGCAACTGGCCTTCCTGCCAGAGCGGCTCGGTGCGCGGGCCGGGCCCGTCGTGGAGTTCGAGGACCTCGAAGCCGTGCGCGACCAGCAGGTGGCGCAGCTCCTGCGGGAACAGCAGCCGCCAGGCGGAGCGCTGCTCGACCGGCTCCGACCCGTCGTCCGCGCTCCACATGCGCGTACGGCGCAGGAGTTGGGCCGTACGGTCCACGGTGAGCGTGGTGGTCGACTGGTAGGCGGTGCCCTGCCAGGTGAAGGAATGGACGGTGGGCGTATCGAGCAGGTCGGCGCGGCCCAGGAAGTACGCGCCGTTGCGCATCTCCGCGACCAGCAGACCGTCGGGGGGCAGGGCGCGGCGGCAGGAGGAGAGGAATGCGTCGAGTTGGTCGTTGGTGTGGCAGTACAGCAGGGCGCTGTCCAGGCACACGACGGCGTCGAAGACGCCTCGGCCCAGGTCGGAGCCGTGCAGGTCGGCGTGGATGTACTCGGGTCCGGGGTGGTGGATGCGGGCGTGGGCGAGCATCGCCTCGGAGAGGTCGGCACCGGTGACCACGCGGCCGGCGCGGTGGAGGTGGGCGGTGTCCCGGCCGGTGCCGCAGCCCATGTCGAGGACACGCGGTCCCGCGCCATGCCGTCGCAGGCAGTCCTCCGTCCAGCGCCCGGCCAGCCGGCCAGGGTCGGGGAAGCGGGCCTCGTACAGGGAGGGGTTGTCGGTGAGCAGGTTGTGCGCAGCGGTCGTAGGAGTCATGTCCTTCCTCATACCGTCGCGGGTACGGTGGCCTTCGACGGCGTCGGCAGCGACCCAAGCCGGTGCAGCCAGGCCACCCCCAGCGCGGAGGCGAGCCCGAACAGGGCGCAGCACGCCCACGGCAGCCAGCGGGCGTCGCCCTTCTCCCCGGTGTCCATGGCCCAGCCGACGACGGTGTTGCCGACGGCGGCGGCGATGCCGGAGACCACGTAGAAGATGCCGAAGTAGGTGCCGGTCAGCTCGGGCCGGCCGAAGCCGGGAATCAGCTCCATCACGAACGGCTGGGCGATCATCACCCCGAGGTAGAGCAGCAGGGCGCCGATCAGCACGGGCAGGGCGCGCAGCGCCGCGTCGGCCGCGCCGTCCGGGCTGCCGGAGCCGACCGCCACCACGGCGGGCGGCAGGAACGCCAGCGCCATGAGACCCAGGCCCGTCGCGATCCAACGAGCCCGGTCCCCCCTTTCCTTGAGGGCACGGGTGATGCGCAGTTGCAGCGCCAGGTTGGCGAGGGTGCCGACGACGAAGACGAGTCCGGCGGCGCCGTCCCAGCCGGTGGCCTGCCGGGCTCCGTCGGGCAGCAGCAGATACAGCTGGTTCTCCAGGGTGAACATGCCGACCATGGCGAGCGCGAAGGCGAGGAAGGCACGGTTGCCCAGGACCTCACGCCAGTCCGCGAGCACCCTGCGCCTGCTCGGCTCGACCTCCCGGGCCGGCAGCACCAGGGCCTGCGCGACGGTGAGGACCGCGAAGATCCCGGCGGCGGTCAGCGCGGACGTACGGAAGTCCACGAGCAGCAGCGCACCGCCCAGCAGCGGGCCGATCAGGGCGCCGGTGGTGGCGCACACGTTGAACAGGGCGAACGCCTCAGCCTTGCGCTCGGCCGACTCCTGGGCGATGTAGGTGCGCACGGCGGGGTTGAACAGCGCTCCGGCGAGTCCGCTGAGCACGGACGCGGCGAGCAGCACGGCCAGGTCGTCGCCGAGCGCGAACAGCGCGAACCCGAGGGTGCGCAGGGCGCAGCCGGCGATGATGACGCCGCGCGCGCCGAGCCGGTCGGAGGCGGAGCCGCCGATGATGAACAGCCCCTGCTGGCTGAGGTTGCGCACGCCCAGGACGATGCCGACGACGGCCGCCGACATGCCCAGGTTCTCGCCGAGATGGGTGGCGAGGTAGGGGATGAGGAGGTAGAAACCGGTGTTGACGCCGAGCTGGTTGACCAGCAGGAGCTGGACCGCGGGCGGGAAACGGCGCATCTCACGCCACACCTTCATCTGCCTCCACCTCCTGAACTCCCAAACCAGGAAGGTCACTTGCGCGAACGACGCCGTCCTCGCCGCCGATGCCGGTCCACGGGTCGTGGGCGAGCAGCAGGTGTCCGTCGAGGTCTGCCCAGCGGGCCCGGTCGACGACATGGACGGCGGGCGCGAGGCCGAGGCTGCTGGCGGTCAGACAGCCCAGCATCAGCTCCGTGCCACTGCCGTCGATCGCCTCGGCGATGCTCAGGGCCGCCTGCACCCCGCCGCACTTGGCGAGCTTGACGTTGACGCCCTGGACGCGACCGGCCAATCGGCGCACGTCCGCCAGGCCGACGGCGTCCTCGTCGGCGATGACCGGCAGCGGTGAGCGTTCGGCCAGCGCACCCAGTGCCTCCGGGTCCCCGGGCGCGAGGGGCTGCTCGACGGCCTCGACGCCGAGATCGGCGAACCGGTCCAGCAGCGCCTCGGCCTGCGCCACCGTCCAGGCGCCGTTGGGGTCGAGTAGCAGCCGGGCCCGGGGCGCGGATTCGCGGATGACGCGGACGCGCTCCACGTCGTTCTCCGGATCGAGGGATCCTGCCTTGACCTTGATCACCTCGAAGCCGTTCTCTGCGAGAGAGCGGGCCTGTGCCGCCGCGTGGGCGAGGGAGGTGATGCCGATGGTGCGGGCGGTGGCCGCGACCGGAGGTGCGGCGGCACCGAGAAGTCGGTGTACCGGGTTGCCCGCGCGCCTGCCGGCGAGGTCGAGCAGCGCGGCCTCAGTGGCTGCGGTCACGGCCGGGGGAGTGCCGCCGCCGGCCAACTCTCCTGCCCGCAGGGCCTCCAAGGCGCTCTCGGGGTCGGAAAACCGGGCGAGGTCCGTACCGACGGAGGCGAGGAGACGTTCAAGGGTCTCGGTGTCGAGCCCGTAGTAGACGCTGGTAACGGCCTCGCCGTGGCCGGTGACACCATCGTGTTCGACGGTCAGCCACACGGCGTCGCGGGCGGTCATGGTGGAGCGGGAGATGCGCAGCGGCTCGGTAAGTGCGAGACGTACGGTGCGCAGGCTGGCCTTCACGGGGTCCTTTCTCAATGGGGGACGGCCTTCAGCGGGTCGGAGACACGGGTGCAGCGCACCCAGCTGGTGGCCTCGGCCGCGCTGAGGTGCGGGATCTCGACGGGGCGGGTGGCCGCCGTGGCGGGGTCGAGACCGTGGGCCGTGGCGAAGTCGTCGTCGTAGACGGTGCCGAGGTAGCGGTGCGGGCCGTCGGGGAAGACGGTGGCGACGACCGCGCCGGGGTTCACGCGGGCGGCCCAGGCGGCGACGCGGGCGGCGGCGCCCGTGCTCCAGCCGCCGCTGACGAAGCTGCCGCGGGCCAGTCGGCGGCAGCTGTCCACGGCCTCGGCCGGGCCGACCCAGTGGACCTCGTCGAACGCGTCGTAGGCGACGTTGCGCGGGTGGATGCTGCTGCCCAGGCCGCGCATCAGCCTCGGCCGGGCGGGCTGGCCGAAAATGGTGGAGCCGGTCGAGTCGACGCCGATCAGCCGCAGCGCGGGCCAGCGCCGCCGCAACGGGCCGATGATTCCCGCGCTGTGGCCGCCGGTGCCCACGCTGCACACCAGGACGTCCAGGTGGTCGATCTGGGCGATGAGTTCGGCGGCGAGGGAGGCATAACCGGCGCTGTTGTCGGGGTTGTTGTACTGGTCCGGCCAGTACGCGCCCGGCAGGACGGCCAGCAGCTCCTGTAGCCGGGCGAGCCGCGCGGCCTGCCAGCCGCCCCGGGCCGCCGGGCGGTCCACGATCTCCAGCCGCACCCCATGTGCACGGAGCAACTGCCGCATGGACGGCTCCAGTTCGCTGTCACCGACCAGGACGACGGGATGGCCGAGGGCCTGTCCCGCGAAGGCGAGCCCGATGCCGAGCGTGCCGGAGGTGGACTCCACCACCGGTGCGCCGGGCCGCAGTTCGCCACGTTCACGGGCGCCGAGCAGCATCGACACGGCGGCCCGCGCCTTCATACCGCCCGCTGCGAGCCCTTCGAGCTTGGCCCAGAAACCGGCGTGCGGGCCGGGCAGGTCGGCGGTGACGCGGACCAGGGGCGTGCGGCCGAGCAGAGCGAGAAGTTCCGGGCGGGCGAGGGGACGTACGGCCGTCGTGGTCATCGTCCGCCCTCCGGACACAGGCCGCCGTAGCGGTGCACGGTGCCGGGACCGCCGTCGAGCCAGAAGAAGGGGTACGGCTCGGCGCACACCGCGCTCACCCCGTGGCCCAGGAAGCGGGGCAGTACGGCGCTGCCGGTCTGGGCGAACATCACCAGCTGCTTGCCGTGCGCCAGCGCGTGCCGCCGCAGCGGCTCGAAGGTCCCGTTGCCCAGCGTCATCCCGGACACGAGCAGCGCCTCACAGCGGTCGGCCGCGGCGAGCGCGTCCGCTACGACCGCCTCTCCCCACTCGGTCAGCCCGCCCTTCAGGTCACAGGGCACATAGCTCAGGTCTCGCGAACGCAGCGCCTCCAGCAGGGAGTTGACGACTCCCACCACGAGCACGGTCGCGCCCGCCGGCGGATCGAGCAGCTCGGCGACGGCCTTCGCCCGGGCCCGGGACTTCTCCAGCGACGTCCCGGCGGGCAGCGGGACGGGCCGCGCCCCGTTCTCCGGAGTGTGCGGGGTGACGTGCATCAGATAGGCGTCCAACGCCGCCACCCGCACCGGCAGCAGCGGATGCTCCAGCAGCTGGGCCACGTCGGCGCCCACACACTCCTCGACCGCGTCGTCGGGCAGGGCTCCGGGCTCGACCGCGCACGAGCCGACGACCCCGCCCAGACGCAGGCTGAGGACCTCGTTGCGGTAGCCGGTGCCGCGCCCGTCGTGCCGTACGGCCTGCCGCGTGGTGAAGGCCACGGCGATCCGCTGCGTGGCCGGATCCGGGCCGAGCTCACCGGCGCGGACGCCCGCCACGAGCTCGATGTACGTCTCGAACGGCGCCGTGCGGGACAAACCCGTGGCGGCGGTCATCGGAGCACCAGCCCGGACCGCAGCTCACCGAGCAGGACCTCGACACGGTCGCGGGCTCCCAGCCCCTCGGCATCGCCGGCCATGACGTGCCCGAGGTATTCGTTGTTGCTGCCCGCCGCCTTCACCTGCCTGCCAGGCTCGGCGAGCTGCACTTCCAGCACGCCCGGCGCGTCCGGGAGTGCCGCGCCGTCGAGCGACTCGAGCGTGCCCGAGGTCTCCGGCACGAGAAAGCCGACGGCCGCGCTCCGCAGCCCGGTGTCGCTGCTCCGCAGGTCGGGCTCGCGGCCGAGGGACACCTCCACGAAGGCCGCCGCCAGGTCGATTCCGGTCACATGGCGGACGAGCTCCGTGATGCGGTTCCCGGCGGGCCGCGGATTGACCTCGACCACGCGCGGACCGGCGGAGGTCAGCTTGACCTCGGTGTGCGCGACCACGCCGTCCACCAGCCCGAGCGCCTTGAGCGCGCCCAGGGCGGTCTGCTCGGCGGCTTCGGCGTCAGCCGCCGACAGAGCGGCCGGGAACATGTGTCCGGTCTCGATGAACGCGGGCGCCCCGCCGATGCTCTTGTCGGTCACGCCCACCACATGGACCGTGCCCGCGTGCGACACCGTCTCGACGCTCACCTCGGGGCCGTCCAGCAGCTCCTCCAGCAGGACGGCGGGCTCCCGGCGCTGCCCGCGGGCGTTGACGGAGAAGTCAGCCAGCGCCCTTACGGCGGCGGTGAGTTGCTCCTCGTCGTCCACGCGCCGCACATACATGCCCGCGCACAGGTCGACCGGCTTGACGACCAGCGGGTATCCGATCTCCCGTGCCGCCCGGGCGATGTCGGCCCACTCCTCTTGCACGGCGAAGCGTGGCCCGGGCACCCCGGCCTCGGCGAGGAAACGGCGGGTGGCGTCCTTGCGGCAGGCGTTCTCGACCGCCTCCGGGGTCGAGCCCGGCAGATCCAGATGCCCGGCGATCCGCGCAACCGTCGGCAGGTAATAGTCACAGGAGGTGATCACGCCGTCGAAGCGCAGCACCTTGTGCAACTGCTCGATCTGCGACAGCAGGGTGCCGGTGTCGTTGGTGTCGGCGGTGATGACATTGCGGGCGCCGAGCAGCGGGTGCGCCGCCCCCTCTGGCGCCGAGCGGAGGTAGTGGTGCAGATCGCGGGTGAGGAACGTGAACTCGTGCCCGCCCTCCCGGATCGCCCGAGGCAACAGTCTGCTCATCGACCCGACCCAGCTCTCGACCATCAGCAGATGAGCCACAACTCCCCTTTTCGTGCGATCGGTTCAGGTGTCAGGGCAGCCCGGACAGCCCTTCGGACGGGAGGGGGGCCGGGTTGGCGCCCCGCACACTGTAGCGATAATCATTTTCATTTACAACCGACCGTCCGGAGAGACCCTTGTCCCGTCGCACGGCCCTGCTGTCGGCCCTCACGGCCGCAGCCGCCCTGCTGTCCGCGGCTCCCGTCGAAGCCGCGCCCCCTCTGGATATCGGCACTCCACTTCGGCGCCTGCCCCTACTCCGTGCCGAGGCCCGCACCCCCGGACCGCGTCGAGTGCGGACGGATCGGCGTCCCGCTCGACTGGAACCGTCCTCGGGTGGTTTCCCCGGCAGGCCTCGAAGGTGACTTTCGACGGTTCGGCGGGCTTCCATGCCTCGATGAGGTAGTCCGGGCGCCTGCAAGACGTCATCGCGTCGGTGGTGCGGGGGCTGCGGTCAGAGTCGGCCCGTGAGTGCCTGGAGACCGAGTGAGGTGGCGCCGACGCCGGCCCACAGCGCCGCGCCCAGGAGCAGCGGCCGTGGCCCGGCGTCGCGAATCTGCGACGGGTTCAGCGTCAGACCGATACCCGTCAAAGACGTCGTGATCATGAAAGTGCCCGCAGTCGACAGGGCCGGAAGCCACGAGCCGGGGATCACGCCGACGGTGGCGGTCGCCGACGCGGCCAGGAAGCCGACGATGAACAGCGGGAACGCCCGCCAAGCCGTACCGCCGTCGAGGGTCTCCCACCGGTTGGCACGTCGGCGCCGGGACTGCCACACCTGCAGGACCACGCAGATCGGCACGATCATGAGGCTGCGGGTCAGCTTCACCACGACGGCACATGCTCCGGCCGGCGTCCCGTAGGCGTAGGCGGCGGCCACGACCGAGGAGGTGTCGTTGACCGCGGTGCCGCTGAACAGTCCGAATGCCTGCTGGGACAGCCCGAGCAGGTGGCCGAGTGACGGATACAGCAGGACCGCGGCGATGTTGAACGTGAAGATGGTGCCCATCGCGTACGCGCCCCGGGCTTCCGCCGCCTTCACGACGGAGGTGACCGCCGCGATCGCCGACGCTCCGCAGATACCCGTCCCCACCCCGATCAGCAGCCGGGCCTCCGGGTGAACGTCCAGCAGGCGGCCGACGAACCAGGCGCCGCTCAGCGCCACCGCCAGGGTGCCCAGCATGACCGGCAGCGAACCGGCTCCCACCCGCAGCACCTCGCTCAGCGGCAGTCCGGTTCCGAGGACGACGATGGACGCCTGGAGGACCTTCCGGGCGGCCGTGGCGAATCCCGGGCGCAGCCGCTCGACGGCCGCGGGCGCCGGAACCCCCCTCAGCAGAACTCCTGCACCGACGCCGACCACGAGCCCCAGCACCGGGCCGCCCACCGTCGGGACCAGCGTGCCCAGCCAGGTGGCCGGCAGCGCGAGCACCGTCGCGACGACCAGCCCGGGGAGCGTGTCGCCCACCGCCCGGTACAGACGCCCTGCGCGGCCGGGGGCGCCCTGCGGTGGTGGCTTGACCGGCACCGCGTACGACGATTCCATTGCGTCTCCTTACGTCACGTCTCCTTCGCCGGCCCGCGGACCTTGGGGCCCGCGCCTTCCCCACCGCACGATCGCCGCGTTGGGCCGGGCTCCGGTAGAGACCGAATTCCGAGGAGGTCATAAGCCGTGCTGATGGGGCTGCCGCCGGGTACGCCGGAGCTGAAGGTGCTGGATCTGTTGGTGTCGGTGGCGGAGACGGGCAGTCTCGGCCAGGCCGCCGGGCGGCATGGGATCAGCCAGCCGGCGGCGAGCATGCGGATCAGCGCGTTGGAACGCCAGCTCAGGCTGGTGCTGCTCGAACGAGGCCCCACCGGTTCCCGGCTCACCCCGGCCGGAGCCGCCGTCGTCGACTGGGCGCGCCCGGTACTCGACGCGGCCCGCGCCCTGGTCAGCGGGGTCGCCGCGCTCCACGCCGACCAGCAGGGCCGGCTGCGGGTCGCCGCCTCGATGACGATCGCCGATCACCGGGTGCCGGGCTGGCTGATCACCCTGCACGGCAGAGCCCCGGAGACAAGAGTCGCGTTGCGGGTCGGCAACTCGTCACAGGTCGCCGACATGGTCCGCAGCCGCGAGGCCGACCTGGGATTCGTCGAGGGGCCGCACGCACCGCGCGGCCTGCGCAGCCGGGCGATCGACGACGACGAACTGGTCGTGGTGGTCGCACCGGGACACCCGTGGGCCAGACGCCGCACGCCCTTGCCGCTGCGGATGCTGGCCGCCACCCCGTTGATCCTGCGGGAACAGGGTTCGGGCACCCGTGACGCGCTACGCCAATTCCTCCAGGAGACCGGGGAGCTCGCGCCCCCCGCCGCCGAACTCGGCTCCACCACCGCGATCAAGTCGGCCGTGACCACCGGGGAGGCGCCCGCCGTCCTGAGCCGTCTCGCGGTGTCCGCCGAACTCCATGATCGGCGGCTCATCAATGTGCCGCTGGAAGGGCCCCGCCCGCTACGCCGGAAATTCCGTGCCGTCTGGCTCCATGAGACGCCTTTGTCCGGCCCGGCGGCGACATTGCTGGCCCTTGCCACCCGCGGGAAGTGATCGTGGTAGGTGCGTTGCCTCGGCCCGCGTACGCGTCATGCTCGTGTCTTGCCGCGGCCTCGGCCGGAGGCGGGACGCGCCCGCGGTCCCTGGCCACATCCCGGTAGCGCCCGCGGTCACACGGCCCCTGGCCGACTGCCGGAGCCTGAGCCCGCGCCCCTCGTCGGTGGTGCCCGCAAGCGCGTTGCGCCGCGGCCGACGTGGCGATACGGCCCGGCAGTAGCCCGTTGCCCCAGGTCAACGGCACGCCGCCACACGGCGAGACTGGCGTAACAAGCGCGCAATTCCAGCCACCGGCATGCGTAACAAGTGCTCCAGAGTATTCCGGCCATGAGAGGGACCATCGCTGGTAGCCGGGTGACAGGAAGCCGTGTCGCACCAGTACGGCGTATCCGGGACGTGTTGCCGCTGCCCCTGGACGCCAGCTACCTGCCGGCGGACGTGGGGCGGCCCCTGCTGGGGATGGACCTGGCGCGGCACGACGTCTTCGGACTGCTCGAAGGGGGAACTCGGCCTGCCGCTCGGCGCGGCGGCGCTGTCCATCGAGGCGGTCGCCGCCGACCGGACGGTCGCCGACCTCCTTCGCGTGCCCGACGGCTTTCCCCTGCTGTTCCTCGAACGGCTGACGTACACCGACGAAGGCCGACCCATCGACCTCGAGTTCGTCCGCTTCCGCGGTGACCGGACATCGCTGGCCGGCCGGCTCCACCGCGCCCCCGACCCGACGCACCCGCTGCTGAACCACCGTCCTTCTCCCGAAAGGGGCTGACTTCCGTGCAGATCCCACCTCTGTCCGAGCGGCGCGAACTCGCCTGTGATGTCCTCATCGTCGGCGGCGGCACCGCCGGCACGATGGCGGCCCTCACCGCGGCCGCGAACGATGCCGACGTCCTGCTGCTGGAGAAAGCACATGTACGTCACTCCCGCGCGCTCGCCATGGGCATGGACGGCGTGAACAACGCCGTCGTCCCGGGCAAGGCGACGCCGGAGGACTACGTCGCCGACATCACGCTCGCCAACGACGGCATCGTCAACCAGCGCACCATCTACGAGACCGCGACCCGTGGCTTCGGCATGGTGCAGCGACTGGAGGGCTACGGCGTCAAGTTCGAAAAGGACGAGCACGGTGAGTACGCCGTGCGCAAGGTGCACCGCTCGGGCAGCTATGTGCTCCCGATGCCCGAGGGCCGTGACGTGAAGAAGGTCCTGTACCGCACCCTGCGGGCCCGCCACGTGCGTTCCCGGGTCACCATCGACAACCGGATCATGCCGGTACGGGTGCTCACCCGGGACGGCCGCGCCATCGAAGCCGTCGGCTTCGACACCCGCAGCGGGGAGTTCTGGAGTCCCCGACCACCGACGAACTCGCCGAGTTCCTGACCGACCCCGACGCCGGCGTGCGGCGCACGGCGCTGACCGTGCTCAGCGAGGCGGCCGAGGACTGGGACGAGCCCTTGGCGGTGTTCGCGGCGGCCCTGTCGGACCCGGACGCGGCGGTGCGCCGTACCGCTGTCGAACTTCTTGGCGAACTGCGCGAGGTCCTGGTGACCGGCGAGCGGTTCACCGAGGCACTGCGCGAGGCGAGCAGGTCCGAGGACGCCGGCGTCCGCGTCGCCGCCGTGGGCGCCCTGTGGCGCCACCGGCTGTGCACCACCGAGGAGTTGGCGGCGCTGCTGCCCCACTCTATGGAGACCGTTCGCTGCGAGGTCGTGCTCGGGCTCGTCTCGCTGGACGCGCTGGACGCGCTGGACGAGGCCGCCGCCGACCCGGCGCCGGCGGTGCGGCTGGCCGTCGCCCGGGGCCTGGGATCGGTCGGTGACCCCCGCGGCGCGACCACCCTGACCGTGCTGGCCGAGGACACCGACGTCCTGGTGCGGGCCGCGGCCCTGTCGGCCATGGCCCACACCGGCTGCGCCGAACAGGCCGCGGCCGTGGCCACCGCCGCGCTCGCCGACCCCGCTTGGCAGGTCCGTCAAGGAGCGGCCGCCGCGCTGTCCGTGGCAGACCCGCACGAGGCGATCGCCCCGCTCATCGCCGCCACCCACGACACCAACCTGGACGTCCGCAAGGCGGCGGTCCGGGCCCTGGGCTCCCGGCTGCCGGGCCGCCCGGAGATCCGGACGGCCCTGGAGGCCGCCCTGGCCGACGCCGACGCCGACGTCCGTGCCTTCGCCCGCATGGCACTGGCCGCTTCCGACGCCGAGTGACGCCGGCGGCCGCGGCCGCCGGACACCGACGAACCCCACGGACATCACACGCCTGAGATACGACCCGTTGAAGGAGATCCCAGATGGCGCAAGCAGCGAACCGGGTGGACGTACCGGTCACGATCGACGAATCCAAGTGCATCGACGGATGCACGCTCTGCGTGGACATGTGCCCGCTCGACTCCCTGGCCATCCACCCCGACACCGGCAAGGCGTACATGCACGTCGACGAGTGCTGGTACTGCGGCCCGTGCGCCGCCCTCACGAACGTGGCCGTCCTGATCAGTGCCCGACGCGGCCGCCGACGGCCCTGCCGATGTCAGCCGCCGGGCCTGTCCCTCACAGGCTCGTCAGTACCTGCGGCGAGATGTTCTTGATCACGGTGTTGGTCCAGCGCATCTGTCGGAGTGTCTGCGGGTGGCATGCGGAGGCCAGGGCGAGGAGCTTGTCGTCCTTGGTGGCCTGTGCCGCTTGGGCGAGCATCTCCCAGTACAGGGAGTTCTTCGTGGCATCGAGGTGCAGCTCCCGGAGATCACGCAGGAGGAGGAGCCCTGGTTCGGGGCGGTGGCCCATCGCCTCGGCTACTTTCTCCCCGAGAGTCGACCTGAGTGTCGACAGCGCGCCCGAGGAGGCGGCCTCGGAAGGTTCGCCGAGGTTCATGTCGTGGTCGTGGGCGGTGTCGGCCACGCGCTGGACGTGTTCGCGGGACCAGTGGGCGAGGTCGGTGGCGACGTGGTGGACCTCGTGCTCCGTGCGGTGGCGTTCCGCCACGGCCGTCAGCTCTTTGGCCAGGTGCTTCTCGCCGTGGTGCAGAGCGCGCAGGATGAGGGTGATGCCGTTCACTCGGCGTCCTCCTTACGGCGGTCACGGCTGTCCCGGGCAGCGCCGGCCGACTCGGTGACGAGGGCGGACGGACCGCCGGTCGTTTCCGGCACCGCGTCGGTGCGGGAGGGGGCGGATGCGGTGGTGGTCGGCGCGGGGGCGTGGCGGCCGTCAGCGCGTTCAACGTGGCGGAGCGCGGCTGCGGCCGTCTTGAACAGCGGCTGCTTGGAGACGGGGTCCCAGTCGGTGATGG
>CAMLJW010000074.1 GCA_946480485.1 uncultured Streptomyces sp.
GCACGCCGCCGTCCGTCTTGACCATGTAGTCGGCCTTGACGATGTCCGTGGTCATCCTGTCCATGGACTGACCGAGGGTGACACCGAGCACGGTCAGAGCGCTGACCAGCGTGAGGCCGATGGCCAGCGCGGAGGCGGTGGCGCCGGTACGGCGCGGGCTGCGTACCGCGTTCTGGCCCGCGAGGGTGCCGGAGACCCCGAAGCCGCGCCGCAGCAGTGGCCGTACGAACGCGATCACGGGCCGGGACAGCAACGGGATCAGCACGATGACACCCATCACCGCGAGGAAGGCACCGAACCCGACGAGCCCCCCGCCCTGGGAGCCGCCGGTCCCGGCGCCCGCGACGACGACCGCCGCGCCGAGCAGCGTGATGATGCCGCCGAGCACGTTCCGCAGGATCAGGGACCTGGTGGTGGCGGGCAGGTGCGCGCTGCCGATCGCCGCGACCGGCGGGATCTTCGCGGCGCGACGGGCCGGCAGCCAGGCGGCCACCATCGTGACCAGGACACCGACGACAGCCGTGACCAGGACGGTCGTCGACGTGACGACCAGCGGCCCGTCCGGGATCTTCCCGCCGCCGAAATCGACCGTGGCACGTGCTACGGCAGCCATGGCGGCGCCGAGCCCGAGCCCGGCGGCCGCGCCCACCGCGCCGACCGCCATCGCCTCGATCAGCACGGACCGGGTGACCTGCCTGCGGGAGGCGCCGACCGCGCGCAGCAGCGCGAGTTCCCTGGTGCGCTGGGCGGCCAGCATGGTGAAGGTGTTGGCGATCAGGAAGACACTGACGAAGAGCGCGACCCCGGCGAAGGCGAACAGGATCCCACTGAGCAGCGTCGCGTCTCCCTCCACCATTTTGGCCTCCTCGTCGGTGAGTTGCCGACCCGTCTTGGCCTTCGCGGAGTCCGGAAGCACCTTGCCGACGGCGGCGGCGAGCTCGGGGCTCGAAACGCCGGGGGCGGCGGTGACGGTGACGTACTCATAGAAACCCGGCTGGAGGAAAAGCCGCTGAGCGACCGGCGTGTCGAACAGCACCAGGCTGCCGCCTGCGGCCACCAAGTCATTGTCGGTGGTGAAGGTGCCGGAGAGTTTGTACGTCTTCGCCGGCCCCTTGAGGGCGACGGGCACGGTGTCGCCGACGTCGTAACCACCCTTCTCGGCGGTGTCCTTGTCGAGCGCGATCTGTCCGGGACCGGTGGGCCCGCTGCCGTCGGTGAACGCATAGAACGGGTCCTTGCCGTCCTTGCCGGGGGCGAAGTTGGCGGCCGAGTTGAACAGGCCACTGGCGATGAGTCCGCCGTCCTTGTCGGCGACGTAGGCGTCCCCGGAGACCCGCCCGGCGGCTTCGTCGACCCCGTCGAGTCGGGCGACCTCGTCGAGCGTCTTCCGACTGATGCCGGGGGATTCGCCGACGTAGCCGGTGTTCTCCACGACCTGGACGTCCACGTGGGCGTAGCTCTTGGCCGTCTGGCTGCTGGAGGCGTTTTCGTAGGTGTCGGTGAAGATCAGGGTGCCGGAGACGAACGCGACGCCAAGCATGACGGCGAGCACGGTCATCAGCAGTCTGGCCTTGTGCGCGAGGACATTGCGCAGGGCTGTGCGGAACATGGTGGTGTGTCCTGGTGATGTGAGGGGAGGACGGAAAACGATCAGGGGGCGCGTGTGGGTCCGTACGGCTCGGTTCGGTCCGGTTCGGCTCAGCTCGTACGGCGCTCGCTCGTACGGCCCGGTTCGGCTCAGGACGTACGGCCCGGTTCGGCTCAGCTCGTACGGAACTTGGTGTCGAAGGCCTTCATGAGATCGAGGACCCCGTCCGCGGTGGGCGCGTACATCTCGTCGACGATCCGCCCGTCGGCGAGGAAGATGACCCGGTCCGCGTAGGACGCCGCGACGGGATCATGGGTGACCATGACGACGGTCTGACCCAGATCCCGTACGGACTCACGCAGGAACCCGAGGACCTCGGCACCCGCGCGCGAGTCCAGGTTGCCGGTCGGCTCGTCCCCGAAGACGATGTCCGGCCTGGAGGCGAGCGCCCGTGCGACGGCGACGCGCTGCTGCTGGCCGCCGGAGAGTTGGGCAGGACGGTGGCGGAGCCGACCGGACAGGCCGACCATCTGAATGACGGTGTCCAGCCACTGCTTGTCCGGCTCCCGGCCCGCGATGTCCATGGGAAGCGTGATGTTCTCAAGTGCGGTGAGGGTCGGCAGCAGGTTGAACGCCTGGAAGATGAAGCCGATCTTGTCCCGGCGGAGTTTGGTGAGCTGCGCGTCCGTCAGGGACCCGAGCTCGATGTCGCCGACGCGGACCGAGCCGGAGGAGAAACTGTCCAGCCCGGCGACGCAGTGCATCAGCGTGGACTTGCCGGACCCGGAGGGCCCCATGATCGCGGTGAACTGGGACTGCCCGAAGCCGACACTGACCTGGTCGAGGGCGACCACCTGGGTCTCGCCCCGTCCGTAGACCTTGCAGAGCTCTGTGGCGCGGGCCGCTACGGCGGGAAGGGCGGTGCGGGGGCCGGTGGGCGAGGCGGTGGTCACGGGTACTACTCCGATCGACGGCAGAGGCAGCGCAGGGCGCAGGCCGCACAGACGGACGTAGACCGCCGCAGACAGCACATGGACGCGGCAGTCCAGGCCCCACCCTGCTGGGAACGTCTCCATCGTCCGGTTCGTACAGGCCCCTGCGCATCAGCCCATATGCCGACCACCTGGGTCTGATGCGAGACCCGGTTTGGTCATCCTCAGGTATGCCGTTGCGTCAGCTCCGGGTAGGACGCCCCTCTGGAAACCCCGCGCGTGAGGTAAGGAGCGCGCGATACACGCTCTGGCGTCAGATGGGGCACGTCATCCCTTGAGGGCGAAACCGTCAGAGACGCTCGCACGGGATCCGTACGAACGTCTCCGACGGCTTCGCGTCCCGCAGCCGCGCGAGGTGTCCGGGGCCCGTCTCCCGTTCGCCCTTGCCGAGGATGTCGCCCGTCTCCACTACCTCGTACGGGGGTGGGGCTCCACTCAGAACCCATCAGCTCAACACCCATCAGGCCCAGCCGACCGGGCTGGGAACAGGCCATGGCGGGAAAACTCCTCTCAGTCCGGGGTACAGCCGCCGTCAACATTGTCACCCGTATATCTGACGTGGCGGTTCGCCGTGACGAGAAAACACTGATCCCGATTAAGAGGGAATTCTTTATCCACGTGCATGCCTTGAATTGATTCGGTGACTTTCACTCTGATCGTCCCGCCGTCGCCACCGTTTGTGAAATACCACAGCGCGTAATCCCCGCTCTTGGGACCTTCCTTCCAGTGGTAAACCTCCTGGCCCTTACCGTCCTTCAGCCACGCCTCACCCTTCCAACGGGGAAGACCATGGGTCGCTATGTGAATGAAGTGCTTGTTTCCCGCGTCGGGATCCGCGGTTTGGGCCGACGGTTGGGGCGCCTTCTGGTCTGCGTTGGCCGATGGCAGCAGGGCGATGACGATCCCGCCGGTCGACAGTGCCGCTGCGATCGCCAGGAGCCGGATCCTCTTGCTCTTTGAGCTCCTCTTAGCCACACTCTGCTCCGTTTCTCGAGACTTCCCTGTGCGTTTACCTCGAGGATCATTCGGGCGGGCTCGCGGCACCGACAGAGTCAAATGCCCCTACCGGCAGGTTGCTTGAGGTGCCGTCGCCCACACCGCGCGGGGCGCCGCTGTCCTTGCATGAGATCTTTTGCAGGCCTTCGCCTGGTGATTCGCTGCAACCGCTGGTCGGTTGCGCTTGGTTCCTGGGCGTCCAGGAGGTGGGCGAGGCACTCGGATGGCTGTGCCACCGCGAGGTGGCGCAGCCGGACGTCGGCGTGCCGGAGATGGCGATGCAGTCGAAGCGGGCGCGGGTGTCGACGACGATGCCGCTCGGTGGTGGCGGCCTGCTGTTTGGCTTTGGCCGGCCGAGTGGCCGAGAGGAGTCTCCCCTCGGCCTTCACAGATCCGTACGTGACGATCTCTCGTCCTACGGCTCTTGTCGCTCTGGGGTCACCAGGCGCCGGGGGGCTTGGGTGGTCCAGGCCCAGTGAGCGAAGAACCGGGGTCCTCCGACGGCCTGGTTGCACACCGCTGTGGCTTGGTTCCTGCCCCGCAGTCGTTTGAACTTCTTGCGCATCCACCGCACCAGGCAGGCGTAGACGCGTTCCAGGAGAGGATAGAGGGCCGACTGGTGGAAGGTCCCTCAGTAAGCCATCCATCCCCGAATGATCGGGTTGATGAACCGAGCGGGATCTGCTTCGGTCAGGCTGATTTTTACGGTTCTACGCACTTAATTACCGCCGACTGTATGAGCGTATATGGCACAATCTCCCAGCAGTAGTTTTTGCTGAGGTCCAGATTCAGGTAAGAGTGCCGCTGTGGATTTCTGCTGCTGCCTGCGACGTCGATCCAGATGTGCGCTTTCCCGTTGTCACCGCAGTAGGTGAACTCCCAGAAGGTCCCGTGCCCGGGGTCCTTATCCAGTTCCTCCCAGTGGTAAACTTGCTTGCCCTTGCCGTCTTTCAGGTCCCCACGAACCGACCACTTGTTGGCCAGTTTATCGGAGGACTTGACCTGGAAATGGTTTCGCTGACAGTTGCCGGCATCCTTGGTTTCCACCGTCGGTTGGGGCGCCCGCTGGTCTGCGTTGGCCGACGGCAGCAGGGCGATGACGATGCCGCCGGTGGACAGTGCCGCTGCGATCGCCGCGAGCCGGATCTTCTTATTCCTGCTCTTTCTCTTGGCCACGTCCCGCTCCGTCTCTCAAGAGTCTCCTGTGCGTTTCCTGGAGGATTATTCGGGCGGGTTCGCGGCACCGACAGAGTCAAATGTCCCTACTGGCAGGTTACTTGCGATGTGACGTCGCTCACATCACCGACTCCCCGTCACGCGGCGGCCGGTACTGCCGGTGCGGGCGCCTCGGCGTCGTCGAGCAGGTCCATGAGCATCACCCGGGCGCGGGCCACCCGGGAGCGGACCGTGCCGACGGGACAGTCGCTGATCTGGGCCGCCTCCGCGTACGGCAGTCCCACCAGCTGGGTGAGGACGAACGCCTCCCGGCGTTCGTCGGGCAGCTCGGCCAGCAGGTCGAGCAGCGCGACGCCGTCGTCGAAGCCGGGCAGACCGCGCGGCTGGGCGAGCTCGACGGCCAGCTGCCACTCCGGCAGGCCGGACAGGCGGGGCCGGGCGGCGGCATGGCGAAAGCTGTCGATCACCGAACGGCGGGCGATGGACAGCAGCCAGGAGCGTGCCGACGAACGTCCCTCGAAGCGGTGCAGGCTGCCGAGGGCACGTAGGAACGTCTCCTGTACCAGGTCGTCGACGGCCTGGGGATCGGCGCAGAGGTGGGCGACATAGCGCTGGACGTCACGATGCAGGGCTCGTACGAAACGCTCGACGGCGTTCGGGTCACCGCCGCGGGCGGCGAGTGCCCATGCCGTTGTCGACTCGTCCAGCGATGCCCTTGTGCCGCGTTCGTCGCCCTCTGTGTCGTCATCGCCTGTGTGGCGTGAGACGGGCAGGACAGAAGTGATCACCTGGTGTCCTTCTCGGGGTCTCCGGGGAACCGCATCGCCGCACTGAAGGGAGCGGCCGTCAGCGTTCCGTTGAAAGGGGATGCGGCCGTACGGCGCCTGCGCGGGCGTACGGCTGATCTCCGAGGCACGTACGGGTCGCCTCGGGTTGCCGGCTGTCGTCAGGCGACAGCGGTCCCCATGGGCGGGCCCCGAGAGGTGATCGCGTAGTGGAGAAGGAGCCGCCTCGGTGACTGGTCTTCGCGGCGGCGTGCGTGGACGCGTGTGCGATGCGGTGGGACGGGCAGTGCGAGCAGCAGCCGCAGCGGTGCGGCCAGCCATCCGGCCACGGCCCGCAGGATACGAAAGGCGGCGCACTCTCCGTACGCGAGCCAGAGACCGCACAGCAGCGCGGCCAGCAGGTGGGCCGCGAGCATACCGAACGACGAAGAACCGCTCATCGTATGCCCGGTGTGTTCCATGTGCCCCGTGCTCACTTGGCTCATGTCCGCAAGGTCCATGGGCATCGAGCCCATATGCGTCGAACCCGTGTCGTGGTTCGTGGAGCCCTCGCCCGTGGACGCCCGCGCCCTGCCCGCAACCTCCTGCGGCACGAGCGAGAAGGCAGAGTGAAGGACCGCCTGCAGCACCACCACGACGGACACGATCAACGGGATTCCCCGCTCACGCCCCGCCAGGCACCAGCCCACGACGCCCGCCACGGCAGCTCCGCCGACAAGCGCCAGCCCCGGAACACGGCTGCCGGACAGCATGACGTGACCCAGGGCGGCGAGCAGCACGCAGACGGCCGCGAACACCGCGGCCCGTAACGTGCGAGAACACCACCCGGCAGCCATGGCGCATCATCCTCACATCCCGGCATCAGCCTCACGTGGTGGTACGGAAACAGGCCCCGCACCGCACTCAACACAGGTCATGTGATCCAGGCCACAGCGGCATGACACAGGTGTCCCCGGGACATCCGCCCCCGAACAACCGCCCCGGAACAACCACCCGGGGGCATTCGACCAGGGCCCGTCGGCCCGTTTCAGGGCCCGGTATCGGTGGTGCCGGCACTCGCCGGAGGACTCGCCAAAGGACTCGTTGAAGGGCTCGCGAGTGCCGCCCACACGGCGTTCCCCCCGGTGAAGGAGGAGCGTTCGGCTCCCCACCTTTCGGCGATGTGCTGCACGAGCAGCAGGCCTCGCCCGCATTCGTCGTCGAGGCCGGGTTCGCACGGTGGCAGGCTCCGCGGCGTGGTGGCCTGGTCGTGTACCTCGAGGTGGACCGATCCGTCCGCGGCGAGCCCGACGCAGCAGTGGATCCGGGTACTGGACGTGTGGCGTATCGCATTGGTGACCAGCTCTGAGAGGATCAGGACCGCGTCCTGGCACACATCCTCGGGCACCCGCCAGGTGCGCAGCGTCTCACCCATCACGCGACGGGCTTCAGCGACATCGGCGTGGCGTGCCGGGAGCTCCATCCAGTGGACTGCCTCTGAGGCCGCCCCGCCCGGCAGGTGGGGGAAGGAAGGGGACGTGAGGGTGGGCACGGTTGTCGCCTTCCGTCGGGGGACGGGTAGTGCGAGGAGCTGACGGGGAACCTCGCCGGGCCGGCGTGGGGGCCGGTGGGCGAGGCAGCAGGTGACTGACCCGACCGCGGCGCGCGCCGGACCCTGGAGTGGTTCCGGGTGTCGGCGGGGACTGCCGTCGCGGTCGGTGAGGTCGATCACGCGGTAACTATGCTTGCTGTTCCGTTCATGGTGCAACCTCTCTCCTGATAATTTCAGGCAGTCGGTATCCGTCTGGTGTCATCAACAAGTCGCTGCCCGAGTGGTATAGGTGACGGATCGTCAGGAGGTGTGGAGAGCGTGAGCGATGCTCGTTCCGGCTCAGGCACCAGTGCGCCCACCGTTCTCCGCATGATCCTGGGCAAGCGGCTGCAGGAAATGCGGCAGGGCGCGGGGGCCTCCCTGGACGACGCCGCGAAGGCCCTGCGGGTGAAGCCTCTGACCATTCGCCGCCTGGAGAAGGCGGAGGTCGCCCTGAAGCCCCTCTACGTCGAGAAGTTGCTGCAGACCTACGGGGCCGGTCCCCAGGAGATCGACGAGTTCGTCGGGCTGGCCGAGCGGGCCAACGAGCCGGGCTGGTGGCACCCGTACCGCGATGTGCTGCCCAGCTGGTTCACCGCCTACGTCAGCTTGGAGACCGGCGCCAAGACCCTGCGCACCTACGAGCCCCATTACGTGACGGGCCTGCTGCAGACGTACGGATACGCGCGCGCCCTGCTGCGCATGGGCTTCCCCCAGGACAGTGACGAGGAACTGGAGCGGCGCGTCGATCTGCGGCTGCGCCGGCAGAGTCTGCTGGAGAGATCCGACGCTCCCACACTGTGGGTGGTGATGGAGGAGGCCGTACTGCACCGGGCGGTGGGCGGCGCCGAGGTGATGCGGGAGCAGATCGACCGGCTTCTGGCGGCTTCGGAGCTGGACCACGTCAGCGTCGACGTCGTGCCGTTCTCCGCGGGTGCCCACGTCGGGGCGTGCGCTCCCTTCACCTACTTCCGGTTCGAGGAGCGGGAGCTGCCCGACGTCGTCTACAGCGAGATCCTCTCCGCGTCCATGTACCTCGACCAACGCTCCGACGTCGCCACGCATCTCGAGGCGCACAACCGGCTGTCACTGATGACGTCCTCCGCGGACAGCAAAACGCTCCTGAACCGCATGCGAAAGGAGTACGGGTGACCATCACCGACCGCGGCGTCTACAACGGGATGCCCGCCTCGGACCTCGGCGATCAGGGCTGGGAGTGTCCGTGGAGCGGTCCCAACGGAGGCCAGTGCGTGGAGACCAAGCAACTCGCCGACGGCCGCGTGGCTCTGCGCCAGTCGACGGACCCCGCCGGACCCGCGCTGATCTACACGCCGGAGGAGATCACCGCGTTCGTCGCGGGGGTCAAGAAGGGCCTCGCCGATCATCTGACGGCCGACTGAACCAGGTGACGACCGGGCAGGATTCGGGCCGTTCGGCCGCGGTCCACCCGGCACGCCGACGCACACCATGAGAGGGACAGGATGAGCACCCCCCACGCCTCGCGGGACATCGACACCAGCAGGCCGCATTCCGCCCGTATGTACGACTACTACCTCGGAGGCAAGGACCACTTCGAGGTCGACGAGCGGGCAGCTGAGACCGTTGCGGCGGCGTATCCCGGCATTTTCGTGTGTGCGCGGGAGAACCGGGCGTTTATGCACCGGGCCACCCGGGTCCTCGCGCAGGAGTACGGCATCCGGCAGTGGCTGGACATAGGCACCGGCATCCCCACCGAGCCGAACCTGCACCAGGTGGCGCAGGCCGTGGTCCCGCAGGCCAAAGTGGTGTACGCCGACAACGACCCCCTCGTCCTCAAGTACGCCGAGCGCCTGATGCGCAGCACCCCCCAGGGACGTACCACCTACATCGAGGCGGATGTCAACGAGCCCGAGGCGCTCCTGGACGCCCCCGAGCTAGCCCAAATCCTGGACCTGAACGAACCCGTGGCGCTGTCCCTGAACGCCCTCATGCACTTCGTCACCGACGCCCAGGATCCGTACGGGATCGTCGACCGGCTGCTGGGCGCCCTCCCCTCGGGCAGCGCCCTGGCCCTGAGCCACTGCACGCCCGACTTCGACCCGCCCACCTGGGAGAAGGTCACCGAGATATACACCAACGCCGGAACACCCGTGCGGTTCCGCTCCCAGGCGGACGTCACCCGCTTCTTCGCCGGGCTGGACATGCTCGAGCCCGGCGTCACCGTCGGCCACCGCTGGCGTCCCGACGCCGAGGGCGGCGACGCCGCCATGCCTGAGCCGCCCACGGACGCCGAGGTCAGCCTGTGGACCGGGGTGGGCATCAAGCCCTAAAGCGGGGGTGGTACCGCGGCAGTGGAAACCGACGTGGCCGACCGGAGACCAACGGGAGTTGAACGGTCCGAGTCCGACGAGAGGTGACCGACGCGGACGTGAAGATCAGGCGAGCGTCGCCACCAGGATCGCCTTGATGGTGTGCAGCCGGTTCTCCGCCTCGTCGAAGACGACCGAGTGCGCCGACTCGAACACCTCGTCGGTGACCTCCAGCGCGTCCAGTCCATGCCGCTCGTGGATCTCGCGGCCGACCTTGGTGCCCAGGTCATGGAAGGCGGGCAGGCAGTGCAGGAACTTGACGTCGGGGTTGCCTGTTGCGCGCAGGACGTCCATCGTCACGGCGTACGGGCCGAGGGCGTCGATGCGCTCGTCCCACACCTCCTTGGGCTCTCCCATGGAGACCCAGACGTCGGTGGCGACGAAGTCGGTGCCCCGGACGCCCGCGGTGACGTCCTCGGTGAGGGTGATGCGGCCGCCGCCGGCCTCGGCGAGCTCGCGGGCGTGACCGATGATCTCCTCGGCGGGCCAGTATGCCCGCGGGGCCACGATGCGGACGTCCATCCCGAGGAGCGCGCCCGTGACCAGGTAGGAGTTACCCATGTTGAAACGCGCGTCGCCGAGATAGGCGAAGGCGATGTCACCCAGCGGCTTGGTGGTGTGTTCGGTCATGGTGAGCACGTCGGCGAGCATCTGGGTGGGATGCCAGTCGTCGGTCAGACCGTTGTAGACGGGCACGCCCGCGTACGCGGCGAGCTCCTCGACGTTCGCGTGGCTGTCCCCGCGGTACTGGATCGCGTCGTACATCCGGCCGAGCACCCGCGCGGTGTCCTTCACGGACTCCTTGTGGCCGATCTGCGAGCCCGACGGGTCGAGGTACGTCGTCGAAGCACCCTGGTCCGCGGCCGCGACCTCGAACGCGCAGCGCGTGCGCGTCGAGGTCTTCTCGAAGATCAGCGCGATGGAGCGGCCCCGCAGGTACTGGGTCTCCGTCCCGGCCTTCTTCGCCGCCTTCAGCTCCGCGGCAAGCTCGATCAGGCCGCGGAACTCCTCTTCCGTGAAGTCCAGCTCCTTCAGGAAGTGGCGGCCGGCGAGGGCGTACGGAACTGTCGCCATGGGGGCGCTCCAGGGTTACGTCAACAGGGACGCTTGGAATTCTATACGACTCTTCACATTTCTATACGGCCCCATGGTCGACCGCACGGTCAAGGGCCGACGGGGTCCCGCTGCACCGGACAGCTCATACAGCGGGGCCCACCCCGCCCCCGCCCCAGCTCGCTCCCCGGGATCTCGATCACCTCGATCCCCTGCTTGCGCAGATGCGTGTTCGTGGTCGAGTTCCGTTCGTACGCGACCACGACGCCCGGCTCCACCGCGAGGACGTTGCAGCCGTCGTCCCACTGCTCGCGCTCGGCCGCGTGCACGTCCTGCGTGGCGGTCAGGACGCGGATCTCGTTCAGGCCGAGGGCCGCCGCGATCGCGCGGTGCATGTGCTCCGGCGGATGGTCGGTGACCTTCAGCTCCTTGTCCCCCACGCCCGGTTCGATGGTGTACGAGCGGAGCATGCCGAGCCCCGCGTACTGCGTGAAGATGTCGCCGTCGACCATCGTCATCACTGTGTCGAGGTGCATGAGGGCCCGCCGCTTGGGCATGTCGAGCGCCACGATCGTCGTCGCGGAACCGGCGGCGAACAGCTTGTGGGCGAGCATCTCCACGGCCTGCGGCGTGGTGCGCTCACTCATGCCGATCAGCACCGCGCCGTTGCCGATGACCAGGACGTCGCCGCCCTCGATGGTGGACGGGTAGTCCGCCTGCCCCTGGGACCAGACGTGGAAGTCCTCGTCCCGGAACAGCGGGTGGTGCCGGTAGATCGCCTCGAAGTGCACGGTCTCGCGCTGCCGGGCCGGCCAGCGCATGGCGTTGATGGCGACCCCGTCGTAGATCCAGGCGGAGGTGTCCCGGGTGAAGAGGTGGTTGGGCAGCGGCCGGAGCAGGAAGTCGTCGAGGTCCATGACGTGGAAGCGCACGGACATCGGCTCCGGGTGCTCGTCCAGGAACTCCCGCTTGGTCATGCCGCCGACCAGGGCCTCGGCCAGCTCACCGGCCGGCATGGCCGCGAAGGCGTTCCGGAGGTGGTCCGTTGCGAGCGGCCCGTACTCCTTCTCGTCGAAGACCCGGTCCAGTACGAGTGACCTCGCCGCCGGGATCACCAGGGTCTCGGCCAGCAGGTCACCGAAGAGGTGGACGGTGACCCCGCGCTCGCGCAGCACGTCCGCGAACCCGTCGTGTTCCGCGCGCGCCCGGCGCACCCACAGCACGTCGTCGAAGAGGAGCGCGTCCTTGTTGCTGGGGGTGAGCCTTTTGAGTTCAAGATCCGGCCGGTGCAGGATGACGCGGCGCAGCCGCCCGGCCTCGGAGTCGACTTGGAATCCCATGCCGCCATAGTCTCCCAGCGAGGGGAGGACGGCTTCAGCCGGTGGGGATTCGCTCCCCCGGGTTGCTCCGGATTCTCGTCCCCCGTCACCCCGTGCTCACTCCGCCCGCTCAGTCTCAGCCCTGACAACCGCGGATCCACCGGCTCCGACTCCAGCGCCAGCACCCCGAACACCTGCCTCGTGCACCCGCCACAGCGGCTCCCCCTCAGCGAGCCGGACCAGCGCCTCCAGCCCCGCGTGCCGGGTCTCGAACGGCGAGCCGTATCGGCTTCTCCTCCGTGTCCTGGCCCCGTGCCGTCAACGTACGCCCCTCACGGCCCCTCCCTCACCGGGAACCTGCGCTCATTCCTGTCGATCTTCGCGTCGAGTGCGGCAAGGGAATCGATGCCGAGCACCTCGCACAACTGGAGCAAGTACGCCAGAACATCCGCGACTTCGTCCGTCACGCGGGGCGCCTTGTCCGGGTCGTCCATCACCCGTGCCGACTCCTCGGGCGTCAGCCACTGGAAGATCTCGACGAGTTCGGAGGCCTCCACGCTGAGCGCGGCGACCAGGTTCTTGGGGGTGTGGTAGGGGCCCCAGTGTCGCGCCGCCGCGAACTCGGCCAACCTGCGCTGGAGCATCGCCACGTCAAGTTCTGTCACGCTCCAGGTCTACCACCGAGACTCCGTCCACCTCCGAGGCCCACGACGCGTCGCTCACGGCCCCCACCAGCCGAATGTGCCCGCGCTCGCACATCCGTGCCGCCAACCGTACGAGCAGTTCCCGTTGGTGTGCGTCTTGATCGCGGTCGAACGCGTCGGCGAGAACGGTGAGCGTCTGGAGCGCCTCGGGCACCTCACGCGCCGTGTCGACCTTCAGCACACCCGGCCCGGTGAGCAGCACCAGGGCGAGCGCCAGATACCTCAGCTCCCCGTCCCCCAGCAGCGCGAGAGGAGTCCGCAGTCCGTCGCCACGGTCGAGCACCGCCCGCACGGTCGGCGCCATTCCCGGATCCGGATCCGGCCCCGTTCCCGTTCGCGTCCCCGTCCCCGTTCGCGTCCCCGTCCCGCAGGACGCCTGCTCGGCCAACACGTCGACGACCCGACCCGCGCACCCCTCCCGCACCGCCGCGACAAGCTGCCCGTGCCGTCGCCCGCACTCCGACCGCGTACGCCACAGCACCTCGGCGAGGTTGTCGCAGCCGCGCAGCAACAGCCCCGCACCGAGCGGCACGGCGGCGCGCATGTGCCGGGGAACCGGATCACAGGCGAAGACGGACCGCAGGGCGACCACCATCTGCTCGGCGGCGGCGAGCACTTGGCGCTGGCCGTCCGTCTTGCCCGCGACGCGCAGCGGCAGCAGCGCCGTGCCGAGCCGGTCGTCGGGGAGCGGGGCCCGGGTCACGGGTGAGGAGCCCGCGGTGTGCCAGGCCGCCTGTACGGCGGGCCGGCTCGGGTCACGCAGGGCCGTCTCCAGCAGGGTCACCCCGCCGGCCGTCAATCGCTCGCCCACGATGCGGAGTTCGGGCTCGGCCTGCACGGCGAGATCGAGCCGTACGGCTCCGGCGGGGCCGTCGACCGTGCAGCCGATGCGAAAGCCGCGCCGCCGCTGCGCGTCGGGCCGCGCCCGCTCGGGTACGCAGGCGCCCGGGTCGGGGAACACCTCGTGCAGTACGGCGCCGCCGCCCAGCCGTGCCAGTGCCTCATACGCCCGTAACGCGCTGCTCTTGCCGCTGCCGCTGGTCCCCGCGAGCAGGGTCAGCGGCCCGAGCGGGAAATCCGCGCGCCAGTGTCCGGCGAACGCTGAGAGCCGCAGTGCGGTGACGCTCGGCCGGTCCGGACACGACGCGACCTCCACGGGGGCCACGGGGGCGACGGGGGCGACACCCATGTTTTCCGCGAGCGCCCTTTGGGCTGGCAGGGTCATATGCGGACGGTAGCCCTCCACCCCACTGCCGAACCGTTCCGCCTGGCAGATCTTCCTACGATCGAGGGATCAGCGGGTCACAGGCCGCGCCCACAGGACGCACGGGTCCACAGCCCATGCCCCGTGCCCCCTATCTCAGACCCGCAAAGTCCCCGCCCCCTCCACCAGACCCTGCACCTCGATCCCCGGCGGCGTGAGCAGGAACACGTTCCGGTCGACCCGGTGCATCCCGCTCGCGAGCCCGAAGACCACGCCCGTACTGAAGTCGAGTACGCGCTTCGCGACCTCCGGCTCGGCGCCGGTGAGGTCGAGGAGGACCGGGATGCCGGTCATCAGGGTCTCGGCGACCTCCCGCGCGTCCGCGAAGACATTGACTCTGATCACGACGAAGCGGCGGCGCGGCTCGGTCTCCGCGTCGGGGAGCGACCGGTGGTCGACCGCCGACGGCCAGGTGTCACAGCCGCGCAACGGTACGACCCGGGCGAGCCCCTCCCACTGTTCATCGGTGACGTCGTGGCTGTTCACCGGTTCCCCCCGACCTCACTCGCACTGATTACCCGCATCAGGCAATTCTTGCGCATCGTCACCCGTTCAGCCGAACAGCGACACGGTCCGCACAGGGCGCGACGCGGCCGGTCGGCCCTCACACCGCGTCGGCGACGGGTGTGTGGCGCACGTAACCCCTCATGATCGCGTGATGTGACACAGGCGTAACGGGCAAAACGTACGCTCGCGAAGATCGAGGTTCCGTTCAGAAAGGGCATCGCGTGACCACGACCCCCATGACGCGGACCCCCACGACGCGGACCCCCACGACGCAAGTGCGCACGGTCTGCTCGTACTGCGGTGTGGGCTGCGGAATGGTCCTCGACATCGGGATGGGACCCGATGGACGGCGTACGGTCCTGAAGGCGTCCGGCGACAAGGCGCACCCTGCGAACTTCGGACGGCTGTGCACCAAGGGCTCGACCACGGCCGACATGCTCGCCGCGCCGGGACGGCTCGGCTCCGCCCTCGTACGGGACGACCGCGGCGCGGAGCCGGTGCCCGCGCCCGTGGACGCGGCGATCGCCGAGACCGCCCGGCGGCTGCGCGCGATCATCGACGAGCACGGTCCGGACGCCTTCGCCTTCTACGTCTCCGGGCAGATGAGCCTGGAGGCGCAGTATCTGGCGAACAAGCTGGCCAAGGGGTTCGTGCGCACGAACCAGATCGAGTCGAACTCCCGGCTGTGCATGGCGAGCGCGGGCACCGGCTCCAAGCTGTCCCTGGGCGCCGATGGCCCGCCCGGCTCGTACCAGGACTTCGAGAAGGCGGATGTCTTCTTCGTCATCGGCTCGAACACGGCGGACTGCCATCCGATTCTGTTCCTGCGGATGACGGAGCGGCTCAAGGCGGGCGCGAAGCTCATCGTCGTCGATCCGCGGCGCACCGCCACCGCCGACAAAGCCGATCTGTTTATGCAGATCAAGCCGGGTACGGATCTCGCGCTGCTGAACGGGCTGTTGTATCTCCTGCACGTCAACGGCCACACCGACCCCGCCTTCGTCGCGGCGCACACCGAGGGCTGGGAGGCGATGCCCGGTTTCCTCGCCGACTACCGGCCAGACACCGTCGCCGAGATCACCGGCATTCCGGAGGCCGACATCCGCGAGGCCGCCCAGCTGATCGGCCAGGCCGGCGAATGGATGAGCCTGTGGACCATGGGTCTCAACCAGTCCACGCACGGCACATGGAACACGAACGCCCTGGTCAACCTGCATCTCGCGACCGGTGCGATCTGCCGCCCGGGATCCGGGCCCTTCTCGCTCACCGGGCAGCCCAACGCCATGGGTGGCCGCGAGATGGGGTACATGGGGCCGGGTCTGCCGGGGCAGCGGTCCGTTCTCGTCGACGAGGAGCGTGCCTTCGTCGAGGAGCTGTGGGAACTGCCCCCGGGCACGCTCCGGAAGGACGGCGTCGGGAAGGGCACCGTCGAGATGTTCCAGAAGATGGCGGACGGCGAGATCAAGGCCTGCTGGATCATCTGCACCAACCCCGTCGCCTCGGTCGCCAA
>CAMLJW010000075.1 GCA_946480485.1 uncultured Streptomyces sp.
CCACCAGGAAGACCCGGTCGGCGGCCCGGAACCGGTCGGCAACGAAGGGCCGCAGGGTCCAGCCGCGGTCCGCGAGCACCTCGAACGGCAGGTCCACGGCGAGGGCACCACGGACCAGCGTCCTCGCGTCGGCGGATCCGCGGGGACCGTCGTCCGCGTCCGTCGTCAGCCGGTACAGCCCACGGCCGTCCAGCGCGCGGACGTGGAAGCGGGACGACGGCGACCCCATCAGTACGTAGCAGAGCGCGGCCCGTTCGCCGAGCCGGTCGCGCAGTTCGGGAGCGCGGAAGAGGATGTGCCGCAAAGGCCGGGTGCCGTAGCGGGCGGGCGCCGCCACCCGGCATACCGCGCGGACGGCGGAGGACGCGCCGTCGCAGGCGACGAGATAGCGCGCGCGGACGGTCGTGACCTGCCCGCTGTCCAGGTCACGGACCACGGCGGCGATCCCGTCGTCGGCCGTGCGGAAGCTCTCCATCCGGTTGCGGAAGCGGATCGGCCCGTGCGGGTGGACGCCCACGGCCCGGGCGAGCAGCGGCATCAGCCTGTGCTGTGGGCAGACCGCGTCCGGCTCCGGTGTGTGGGCGAAGGCAGGGCGAGCGGCGGGGGTGCCGCGGCGCAGACGGTGCAGTTCGTGGCCACCTACCCGGGACACCCAGGCGATGTCGAGCGGGTGGTCGCCGGTGAGGCCCACCGCGCGGATCGCGTCCGTGAGACCGTGACGCCGGAGGATCTCCATGGAGCGTGAGCCCAGAGTGCTCACCGTCAGCGGCACCGATGAGGGGCCGCCTGCCTCGACGAGAACGAAGTCGATTCCCCGGTACCCGAGTTCGAGCGCCATCGCCATGCCGACCGGACCGCCGCCGACAATGAGGACATCCGCGTCATAGCTGTGGTTCATCCGTCCCGACCTCTTCGCAGGGCGCACCGTCGCGATTCAGTCTTCAGAGTCGGCCCGGGCCGCACATCCCCAGATCGGATGGCAGGTTTCGTCGCCGGGCGGCCGACCGGCGGGCTGTCCGGCGTGCCGAGCCGGCCAACCCCGCACATCGGTGCAGGCATCCGCGGGACATGCGTCGGATCCGGTGCGCGATGCCACGCTGGGGCCCTCGTTCGAGGAAGGAGCGACCACCCATGTTGCCGGAAACCACCATGGTCCCCGCCGCGCGGGGCCCGCTGATCCCTCGGGCAACCGGAGAACTGGCTGCCCGGCTGGCCCGCTCGGGGGCCGTGACCGACGTGGGCCACGACCTGCGCACCCGGGACGTCTCCGCGTGGCTGGGCTCGCGCCGCACCGCCCACGTCTTCCAGGTCGACCGGATTCCCTTCGCCGACCTGGACGCGTGGTCCTTCGCTCCGGAGACCGGCAACCTCAAGCACCGCAGCGGCCGCTTCTTCACCGTCGAGGGACTACACGTCGCGGTGGAGGACGGACCCGTCCCCGAGTGGGAGCAGCCGATCATCAGCCAACCGGAAATCGGCGTCCTCGGCATTCTGGCCAAGAAGTTCGACGGGGTGCTCCACTTCCTGATGCACGCCAAGATGGAGCCGGGCAACCCGAACCTGCTGCAGCTGTCTCCGACCGTGCAGGCGACCAGGAGCAACTACACCCGTCAGCACCGGGGGGCCGGCGTCAAGTTCATCGAGTACTTCCTGGAGCCACGGCGCGGGCGGGTGCTCACCGATGTGCTCCAGTCGGAACACGGCTCGTGGTTCCACCGCAAGTTCAACCGCAACATGATCGTCGAAACACTCGACGACGTCCCCTCGGACGACGACTTCCGCTGGCTGACGATCGGCCAGATCGGCGCGCTGCTGAAGGAATCCAACGTCGTCAACATGGACGCCCGCACGGTCCTGGCCTGCGCCTCACCCGGACACGGCGAGTCCCGCGCGCTGCTCTCGGACACCGCCCTGCTGTCCTGGATCACCGAGCAGCGATCCCGGCACCGGGTGACGGCGCGGCGCATCCCGCTGCGGAGCGTCACCGGTTGGACGCGCGGAGACGAAGCGATCACCCATGACGCGGGCCGGTACTTCAGCGTGGTGGCGGTCCGGGTCCGAGCCGGAAACCGGGAGGTCACCAGCTGGACGCAGCCGCTGTTCGCGCCGTACGGACTGGGGGTGAGCGCGTTCCTGGTCCGCCGGATCGACGGGGTGCCGCACCTGCTGGCACACGCCCGGGTGGAAGCGGGCTTCCTCACCATGACGGAGTTGGGGCCCACCGTGCAATACACCCCCTCGAACTACGCCCATCTCCCCGAGGAGAAGCGTCCGCCCTTCCTCGACCTGGTGCTCGGTGCCGACCGCGAGCGGATCCTCTACGAGGCCGTCCACTCGGAAGAGGGCGGTCGCTTCCTGGACGCGCAGAGCCGCTGTCTGTTCGTCGAGGTGGACGAGTCGGAGGTCCCGCTGGTCCCGCCGACCGGCTACCAATGGGTCACCCCCGGCCAGTTGTGCGATCTGGCCCGGCACGGCGGCTACGTCAACGTACAGGCGCGGACGCTGCTCGCCTGTCTCAATACGGGTGCGGTGCGCTGCGCATGACATCGATACGTCTCGGGGTACTGGGCTGTGCCGACATCGCCCGCCGCCGCGTCCTGCCGGCCGCGGTCGCCGCACCGGAGGTGGAGGTGGTCGCGGTCGCGAGCCGCGACCGCGTGAAGGCGAGCCTGACCGCGGCGGAGTTCGGCTGCCGTCCGGTCGTGGGCTACGCCGAGCTGCTGGAGCGGGATGACGTGGACGCGGTGTACGTGCCGCTGCCGGCGGCCCTGCACGCCGAGTGGGTCGAGGCGGGCCTGCGCGCGGGCAAGCACGTCCTCGCGGAGAAGCCGCTGACCACCGACCTCACGCGGACCGCCGAACTCGTCGCGCTGGCGCGCTCCCTGAGACTGGCGCTGTGGGAGAACGTTATGTTCGTCCACCACTCCCAGCACCGCGAGGTACGGCGCGTCCTCGCGTCCGGGGCCATCGGGGAGCCGAGGTTCTTCCGTTCCGCCTTCGCCGTCCCCCGGCGGCCGAAGGACGATATCCGCCACCGTGCCGACCTGGGCGGCGGTGCCCTGTGGGATACCGGGGTCTACCCGCTCCGGGCGGCGCAGCACTTCCTAGGCGGACAGCTGCGCACCGTTGGTGCCACGCGAGTGGTGGATCCGCGGGCGGGGGTGGATGTCTGCGGCGCCGCACTGCTGCGGTCCCGCGACGGGGTGAGCGCGCACCTGTCCTACGGCCTCGACAACGCGTACCAGTCCCTGTACGAACTGTGGGGCAGCGAGGGCCGGATCGTGGTCGAGCGGGCCTTCACCCCGGCCGCGGACCACCGGCCGGAGGTGCGGCTCTTCCGCGGCACGGGAATGGAAACGATCCGGCTCGACGCCGACGACCAGGTCTCACGCACACTGGCGGGCTTCGCGGCGGCAGTGCGCGAGGACCCTGGGCCCGACCCGCACATCGTGCCGTTGGCCCGGCTGCTGGAGAACGTCCGCCGCGCGGCGGACGGCACCCCGGACGAGGCCTTACGGGGTCAGACGCGGGCGGCTCCCTCGATCTCCCGGCACCGTGCGTAGTCGGGCAGCAGTCCCCGCTGGTGCGCCTCGGCCAGGGTGATCGCGGCGCGGTCCCGCTCGGACACCACGGGGTCGATGTCCTCGGGGATGGGGAGGGCCAGCTCCGGATCGAGGACGGAGACAGCGAGTTCGACGCTCGGCACATACCGTGCGGACAGCATGTACGACATGACGGTGTGGTCCGTCAGCGCGACGAAGGCGTGGCCCACGCCGTGGGGGAAGTAGACGGCGCGGAACTCTTGTTGGTTCATCGGCACCGCGTCCCACCGGCCGAAGGTGGGCGAGCCGACCCTGAGGTCGATCACGATGTCCAGTGCCTCGCCGGCGGCGCAGTACACGTACTTCGCGACGCCGGGCGGGGTCACCGTGTAGTGGACCCCCCGGACCACGCCACGGCGGGACAAGCTGTGGTTGGTCTGCGCGACGGGGAACAGCGGGCCGCCGTGGGCCGCCATGAACGCCGCTTCCTGGAACGGGGAGACGAACAGGCCCCGGTCGTCGGTGAACGCGGGAGCTGTGAACTCCAGGGCTCCGTCGACGGCGAGCTTGCGTGATTCCATGTGTCCTCCGCTGGGTCTGGCCGACTGGCCGGGCGCGGCCTTCGAGGCTGCCTCCCCCGTTGCGCCCGTCCACCCGGTTCCCCACCGAACCCACGCGTTCGTGCGGGGTACCGCGTCGTCCCGGGCCCGCGGGCGGCCTCGCCGCTACCCACGGCCGGCGCCCATGGGGGATGTGGGGCGCGCGCGGGTGCGCGAAGGATGGTCGGTATCGGCGGTCCCTGCGGGCAGGGGCCGCCCACCGGTGCCGGGGCACAGGTCCACGGCGGAACAGACGAACCCAGGGGCTGTCCAGCGTGAGCGTCTTCGAACTGCCGCGGCTGCACTTCAGCGGAACGGCGACAACCCATCTTCCGACCGGCCCACGCGGCGGCCTGGTCGATCTGGCGACGAACACGGCGCTCACCGCCGACGGCCGGCCGTTCCCGGCCGACCGGCCGCCCACCGAGTACCACGACTACCTGGACCGGCTCGGCCCGAGGTTCGACGCCGAGGGCCGCCTCACGCCGGACGGGCCGTTCAGCGCGGCCCGGGGGGAGAACTTCGCAGGCAGCGGCCACTTCTCGATCGACGCGCGCATCACCGGCGTGGAGACCGGCCCCGGACGCGTCGACGTCGCCGACTCGGTGGCCGGCCGGTGTGTCGACATGTGGGGGCACTACAACGAGTACCTGGCCACGACGGCGAACCGGGCGCGGGTGTTCGACGTGGACCCCGCCTCGGATTGGACGACGACGCTCATGGTGGGGCAGTTCTGCTTCGGCCGGAGCGGGCGCTCCCACGACACCGGATACATGGCCAGCGGAACGGTCCACGGCTTCCAGCCCCCGCGCTGGCTCAACCTCCGGCACGTCCGGGCGTTCGAGGAGCACGTCCTGGCGAAGCGGCTGCGCCGCTCCGTCGTCCACCAGTTCGTGGTCGCCACAGACGACGGCCTGGCATGGCTGGACGAGACGGACGCCTCGCCCGCCGTACGGCGGTTGCGCGAGGTGGTGGCGTCGGACGAGTACGGCGGTCTCGTCGTCCAGTTCGCGCTGAGCCACATGACACCGCCGCAGGCGCCCGACCGGCCGAGCCAGTGGCACCTGCGCGGGACCATCGCCCCCTGGCGCCCGGACGAGCTCGCGACCTACCCGGCGGGGCGGCTGCTCGTACCGGACCGGGACGAGGAGGGCGCTCGGGCCGAGGGCCCGCACATCATGACCGTCGCGCTGACGGACGGGCACGCGACCTTCAACATGATCAGCGCGCTGCCCTCGCTGCGCCGCGCCGACCTGGCCGAGCCGCCCGCCCCGGTCGACCTGGGCGACCTGGAGCTGCGCGGCGCCGACACCGGGCGACTCGTGGCCCGGCTGCCCAGGGAGGCATACCTCGGCGAGGAGTACCACCTGACCAGCGGCATCGTCACGGTGCCCAGCGAGCTCACCGCCGAGACCATGGGCGAGGAGGCGCTGTGTCTGGTCCTGGCGGACTGCTCCGGCGGACGGCCGCGACTACGCGAGCGGGAGGTCAACGTCCAGGCCGACGAGGCGAGCCTCATCGTGGAACACCCTCGCGACGCCGGCGACCGGGACCATGACGTCGAGATCGCGGTCAGGTCCTACGTACGGGGCCGTCCGGCGCCCGTTTCAGGGATCGCGGTACGGCAGTTCTTCAACCCTGCGGCACTCCCCCGCGACCCCGCCGCGCGCTCCGCCGAGGCCCGCTGCACCGATGTCGCTGTCGCGCGGCTGCGGCCCGGCAGGCTCGGGGAGTCCGGTGCCTGGTCGGACACCTGTGACCTCGGCACGGACACCACGGGGCGGGGGTGGTTCACGCTGCGAGGAGCGCGGGCCGGCACCGCCCGGGTCCTGATGTCCACCGGCCCGGACGACATACCCTGCGACACCGGGCGCGTCGGCTCCGCCGCTCTCGGCCACGACCACGCCGACACCCTCGGATTCTGGCCCGGCGCCGGACACCTGTCGCTGCGCGTGCTCCCCGACGACTGGCCTCCGGCCGACGCCCAGCAGCCGGACGACGTGACGTTCCAGCAGGTCTACACGGAGGTCTTCGCCTACTACGAGCAGGTGTACTCGTTCATGAAGGCGGAGGTCTTCGCACTGACAGACTCGTGCCGGGTGGAGACCTACGCCCAGCTCATTTGGCAGATGTGCGATCCCCGCAACAAGGCCAGGACGTACTACATGCCGCCCACCAGGGACCTGACGCGCCCCAAGGCGGAGCTGCTGCTGAGCTTCCTGAGGACCCAGCAGAAGCCGCGCGAGGTGACCCGAATCCTGCCTCCGTCGCACCGGCCGGACGGCGGAATCCGCAGCCGGGGGGAGCTGGTCACCGCACTGCGCCAAGCGGTCACCCTCGAACTTGCCGTCATGCTCCAGTACCTGTACGCGGCCTACTCGGTACCCGCCCACGGCACGGCCCTGACGTACGTACGGGAAGGGCTGTGGACACCCGAGCAGCTCCGGCTCGTCTGCGGGGACGGCGGCAGGACGCCGGATGGTGGGATCCGCGGCACGCTGCTGGAGGTCGCCCGCGAGGAGATGATCCACTTCCTGCTCGCCAACAACATCCTCATGGCGATCGGCGAACCGTTCTTCGTCCCGACGGTCGACTTCGGCACCGTCAACTGCGAGCTGGACGTGCCGCTGGACTTCTCTCTGGAGGCACTGGGCCGGGGCAGCGTCGAGCGGTTCCTCCTGATCGAGCAGCCCGACGACCACGTGGGCGAGGTACGGCTCGGCGACACGCCCACAGCGACCGCCGACCGTGAGGGGGTGGGCTACGGCTCGATCAGCGAGCTGTACGGAAACATCCGCGAAGGACTGCAGCGCGTCCCGGATCTCTTCCTCGTCGAGCCCGGCAGGGGCGGCGGGGAGCACCACCTCTTCCTGCGCGAGTCGATCAACCACCGGCACCCCGACTACCAGCTCCAGGTGGATGACCTGCGCAGCGCGCTGTTCGCCGTCGACGTCATCACCGAGCAGGGGGAGGGCGGTGTGCTGACGGAGGAGAGCGAGGAGGAGTCACACTACACCGCCTTCCTGCGGATCGCCGACGTCCTGGCGAGCGAGCCCCTCGCCACACCGGGCGGTCCGGGCCGACGACGGTGGAGCCCGGCGTACCCGGTGGTGCGCAACCCCACGCTGCGCCGCGGGGACCACGTGCTCCAGACGGTCACCGATCCGGACGCCCGCGCGGTCATGCGGTTGTTCAACCGCGCCTACTTCCTGACCCTGCAACTGATGGCACAGCACTTCGGCGAGGGTCCCGACCGCAGCCTGCGCAGGTCCGACCTGATGAACGGCGCCATCGACGTGATGACGGGCATCATGCGTCCGCTGGCCGAACTCCTGGTCACCCTGCCCTCGGGCCATCGCGGCACGACCGCCGGACCGTCGTTCGAGCTGGACTCCCAGCCCGCCTGTGTCTCCCGCCCGGACGTGGCTCGACGCGGCATCGCGCTGCGCTTCGACCACCTCGCCGCGGTCTGCCGCAAGAACCCCCTGGTCCCGACGCGGGTGGCCGAACTGAGCGCCTTCTGGGCAGACCACTTCCGCCCCGCCGACTCCTGAACGCATCCAAGCGGACGCCCCCGGCGTACTCGGACGCGCATTGGGGTGGACGGCGTTCCGACCCGAAGCGGTGCGCCACCCCGCCTGAATGAGGGGTTCTCCAAGGCCCCGCTTCCGCGCGCTCCGCGCGACGCGATGCTGTCGTGTGCGCCAGGCGTTCACCAGCCCCTCGGCCGTGCCCCTCGGCCGTGCCCCTCGCACCCATCGATCCGAAAGGCTGTTGCCATGACCGACTCCACCCAGACACTGCCCGTGCCGGAAGCCGTCGGGGAACTGTACGACCGGCTGACACTGACCGCGATGAACGACGGCACCTGCAACCCCCACGTGCACATCGGCTTCTGGGACACACCGGACTCCGAGGCCTCGCTGGATGATGCGGTGGTCCGGCTCGCCGACGTGGTCATCGATCGGCTGACGGTGGACGACTCCGCCCACGTCCTCGACCTGGGCTGCGGGGTGGGCGGTCCGGCCCTGCGGATCACGGCGCGCACCAGTGCGCGGGTCACCGGCATCAGCATCAGCCCGGAGCAGGTCAAGGCCGCCAACCGGCTGGCGGCGGAGGCCGGGGTCGCCGACCGGGCCGTGTTCCGCCATGCCGATGCGATGAAGCTCCCCTTCGCGGACCAGTCGTTCGACGCCGTGCTGGCCCTGGAGTCGATCGGTCACATGCCGGACCGGCAGCAGGCGCTCACCGAGGCGTGCCGGGTCCTGCGCCCCGGCGGCCGGATCGTCCTGACCGACGCGTTCGAGCGTGCCCCGCGCAAGGAGGTGCGGCACCCGGCCATCGACACGTTCTGCCGCAACTTCATGGTGACCATGGCGGACGTCGACGACTACGTCGCGCTGCTCCACCGTTCCGGACTGCGGCTGCGCAACCTCCTCGACATCACGGAGCAGACCACGCAGCGCACCTGCCAGGAGCTGTCGAAGTCGGTGCCCGGCGGGGCCCGCCCCGAGGGCATCGACCCGACCCACCTCCCCGACCTGTGGCACCCGTCCGACATGCTCGGCGTCGACGAGTTCGGCTACCTCCTGGTCGTCGCGGAACGACCGTGAGCAGGTGAAACGCCGGGGGGAGCCACCTGCCTCCTCCCGGCGCCCCGCAGCCCGCACGTTCAGACGGGTTTCGAACGCACCACCCCCACACGAGACATCGGCATCCCATGCTGTCGACGGCGACGAACCGGTCGCCGAGAGCAGGCCAAGGCCGTACAAACGAGGATTGGGCTGGACCGTGGCACGAGTGTTGATCGCGACGAGCCCCGCGGAAGGGCACGTCACCCCGGTGTCCTGGGTCGCCCGGGAGTTGATCGCGCGCGGACACGAGGTCCGCTGGTACACCGGCAAGGCGTACCGACGGAAGGTCGGCAGCACCGGCGCGGTGCACGAACCCATGAGGCGCGCCCTCGACTTCTCCGGACACAACCGAGAAGAAGCCTTTCCCGGCCATGCCGGGCTGACAGGCATCGCCAGCTTCAAGGTGGGTGTCAAGGAGATCTTCTACGACTCGGCCCCGGATCAGGCCGAGGACCTGCTGGACATCCTCGGCGACTTCCCCGCCGACGTCCTGGTCGGCGACGACATGTGCTACGGAGCGTGCTTCGCACACGAGCTGAGCGGTATACCGCTGGCCTGGATCAGCAATTCCGTCTACATCCTGGGCAGTCGGGACACGGCCCCGCTGGGGCTCGCACTGCCTCCCAGCTCCTCACCCCTGGGACGACTGCGCAACCGACTGCTCCGCGCGGTCAACGACCACCTCGTCATGCGGGACGTCCGGCGCCACGCGGACCGGACGCGCACCCGCATGGGCCTGCCCCGTCTGACGACTGCGGCGATGGAGAACATCGCCGAGCCGCCGGATCTCTACCTGGTCGGCACTACGCCGTCCTTCGAGTACCCGCGGACCGACCTGCTGCCCCAGACCCACTTCGTGGGTCTCTTCTCCGGCCCGCCGCCCGAGGAGTTCGACCCGCCCGGGTGGTGGGAGGACATGCTCGCCCACGGTCCGGTCGTGCTGGTGACCCAGGGAACGACCGCGAACGACGCCGGACGCCTCCTCGCTCCCGCGATCCGGGCCCTCGCGGACCGGGACGTGTTCGTGGTGGTGACCACCGGCGGCGCCACCGCGCAGGAGGTGTGGTCCGGACCGCTGCCGCCGAACGTCAGAGTGGAGCCCTTCATCCCGTACGCCCATCTGCTGCCGCACGTGGACGTGATGATCAGCAACGGCGGCTTCAACGGGGTGCACATGGCCCTCGGTCACGGCATCCCGCTCGTCGTGACTCCGGCAACGGAGGAGAAGGGCGAGGTGGCGGCGCGCGTCAGCCGGGCGGGAGCGGGCCTGACGATCACCCGGAGCGCCATCACCGAGGCGTCGATCCGGGACGCCGTGGACGAAGTACTGAACGATCCGCGGTACCGGCTTCGCGCCCGTGAACTACAGGCCGAGCAGCGCGAGTACGACGGGCCCAGCCGTGCCGCCGAGCTGATCGAAACCCTGGCCGCCCAGGGGCGGCGCGCCATCCGGACCGGATGAACTTCCCCGGCACCCCGGTCATCCTCGTCTCCCCCTTCCCTCCCCTCCGCCTCTCCTTTTCCTCCCCGCCTCACCGGCCTTGGGACCAGATCAGATCGGAGCAATGGCAATGACTGCTGATGCGCTGCTGGAAGCCCCCGTGTTCTCGATGCGCACCGCGACCGACGACGGTGACTGCATGCCGGAGATGCATGACGCCCGGCGGACCGCACCCGTCGTGCGCGTTCCCTTCGCCGGACGGGAAGCGTGGGTGGTGTGCGAACCCGCACTGGCCCGGGCGGCGCTCACCGACATCCGGCTGAGCAAGGACGTGCGCCTGATCCCCGGCTGGATGCGCGTTCCCGGTTCGATGCTCGGGTCGCAGCCTCCGCCGGAGGACGGTGTCGCTATGGTGATGAGCGAGGGCGAGGAGCACGCCCGGATCCGGCGGGCCCATGCCAAGGCGTTCAGCCCCCGGCACACGGAGAACTGGCAGCGGCACATCCGCGATGTGGTCGACACCCTGCTGGACCGGCTCACCGTGCACGACGGCGCGGAAGCGGTGAACTTGGTGGACACGTTCGCGTACCCGCTGCCGATCACGTTCTTCTCCGAGATGCTAGGCCTGCCGCCCGAGATCGAGCCGACCATGCGCCGGATCACCGAAGAGATCATCTTCCATCCGGACATCGCGGTGCGGCAGACGGCCGTACCCGCCCTGTACGGCACGATCGCCGAGTGTCTGGAGGAGCAGTCCAAGCTCGGACCGGGGCTGATCGTCGACATCATCAGCCATGTGGAGGGGGACGGACGGACCGTCACGCCTCCGGAGGCCATCACCTGGACCGTCGGTCTGGTGATCGCGGGTTGGGAGTCCACCGCGAGTCTGATCAGCTCCGCGCTGTACGAGGCCGTGCGGCGCCCGGTGACGCAGCGGCCGGCCACGGAAGAGGAGGTGACGGCCTGGGTCGAGGAGACCCTCCGGGTCCACCCCCCGTTCCTCAGCGCGACCTGGCGGTTCGCCACCGAAGACGTCGAACTGGGCGGCTATCTCCTGCCCGAGGGGGCTCCGGTACTGGTCAACCTGGCCTCGGCCAACCGCGTTACCGCCGAGACCCCGGAGGACTTCGATTCCGCGGGTGGGGGCCGGGGCCACATCAGCTTCGGGCTGGGGCACCACTTCTGCCTCGGAGCACCGCTGGCCCGGCTGGAGGCCAGGATGGCCGTACAGGCGTTCCTGGAGGCGTTTCCGAAGGCACAGTTGAGCGACGTCGGTCTTACGTGGCAGTCCGAGTGGCTGACCCGCCGGCTCAGCGTGCTGCCGGTGCACCTGAAGGGGAAGGGCGGGTCGTGAAGGCTCTCGTACTGGCCGGCGGCTCCGGCACGCGTCTGCGTCCCATCACCCACACCTCGGCGAAGCAACTGGTGCCGGTCGCCAACAAACCGGTGCTCTTCTACGGTCTCGAAGCGATCGCCGAGGCTGGGATCACCGAAGTCGGGATCGTCGTGGGCGACACCGCGGACGAGATCAAGTCGGCCGTGGGCGACGGTTCGAAATACGGCCTCACTGTCACGTACATCCGGCAGGAGGCCCCCCTGGGGCTGGCGCACGCGGTGCTCATCGCCCGGGAACACCTGGGCGACGACGACTTCGTGATGTATCTCGGCGACAACTTCGTCCTCGGCGGCATCACCGGCTTGGTCGACGGTTTCCGCGCCACCCGGGCGGATGCGCAGATCATGCTCAGCCGGGTACGCGATCCGACCGCCTTCGGCGTCGCCGAACTCGATTCCTCCGGGCGGGTGGTGCGGCTGGAGGAGAAGCCGAGCGAGCCCCGCAGCGACCTGGCCCTGGTCGGGGTCTACCTCTTCGGCCCGGCGATCCACGAGGCCGTGCGGGCCATCAGGCCGTCCTGGCGCGGCGAGTTGGAGATCACCCACGCCATCCAGTGGCTGGTCGACCACGACAAGGACGTCGGGTCCACCGTCATCTCGAAGTACTGGAAGGACACCGGCAACGTGGCCGACATGCTGGAGGTCAACCGGTTGGTGCTGGAGGACCTGGAGCCCGCGGTGCGGGGCACGGTCGACGAGACCAGCGAGATCATCGGCAAGGTACGGATCGATGAGGGTGCCGAGGTTACCGGCAGCCGGATCGTCGGTCCCGCGGTCGTCGGTACGAACACCGTCATACGCGGTTCGTACATCGGCCCGTTCACCTCCGTCTCGGAGAACTGCCGCGTCGAGGACAGCGAGATCGAGTACTCGATCGTGCTGCCCGGGTCCTCGGTGACCGGGGTGCGGCGGATCGAGGCGTCCCTGATCGGCCGCGGCGTAGAGGTCACCCCTGCCCCGCGCTCGCCCGCCGCGCACCGTCTCGTGCTCGGCGATCACAGCAAGGTGCAGATCGCCTCATGACGACACGGATTCTCGTCACCGGTGGTGCCGGGTTCATCGGTTCGCACTACGTGCGGACCCTGCTCGGCGCCGAGGGCCCGGACGCGGTCGAGGACATCCGGGTGACCGTTCTCGACAAGCTCACCTACGCGGGCAACCCGGCCAACCTCGACCCGGTGCGCGGGCACCCGGGCTTCTCCTTCGTGCGAGGCGACATCTGCGATGCCCCGCTGGTCGACGAGCTGATGGCCGGGCACGACCACGTCGTGCACTTCGCCGCCGAGTCCCATGTGGACCGCTCGATCGACGGCAGCGCCGAGTTCGTCCGGACGAACGTCGTCGGCACCCACACGCTGGTCGACGCCGCGTACCGGGCCGGGATCGGGACGTTCGTCCACATCTCCACGGACGAGGTGTTCGGCTCGATCGACGAGGGCTCGTGGCTGGAGACGGACCCGCTGCGGCCCAACTCGCCATACGCGTCGTCCAAGGCGGCCGCCGACCTGATCGCCCTGTCGTACCACCGCACGCACGGACTGGACGTCCGGGTGACCCGCTGCTCCAACAACTACGGGCACCACCACTTCCCGGAGAAGGTCATCCCGCTGTTCATCACGCAGCTGCTGGACGGCAGGAAGGTCCCGCTGTACGGCGACGGTCGCAACGTGCGCGACTGGCTGCACATCGACGACCACGTCCAGGGCATCGAGCTGGTCCGTACGAAGGGCCGGCCGGGTGAGGTCTACAACATCGGCGGCGGCACCGAGCTGTCCAACGAGGAGCTGACGAAGCTCCTGCTGGACGCGAACGGCGCCGCGTGGGAGGGCAGCGTCGAGTACGTCGCCGACCGCAAGGGGCACGACCGGCGTTACTCAGTGGACTGGACCAGAATCCGCGAGGAGACGGGCTACGCGCCCCGCAAGGACTTCGTGGTCGGGCTGGCGGAGACCATGCGGTGGTACCGCGACAACCGCGCCTGGTGGGAGCCGCTCAAGGAAAACGTCCGTCTGCCGGACGGGGTGGCCGACGTGGCGGCCTCGGAGCCGGGGCACGAGGGAAGGAGCATCGGGGCATGAGCGGCTGCTGGCTGGTGACCGGAACCCGCGGCATGCTGGGCCAGGACCTGGTGGACCGGCTGCGCCGGGACGGGCAGGAGGTGGTGGGAACGGCCGCCGCCGACCTCGACATCACCGATCGTGCGGCGGTGTTCGCGGTGGTGGAGCGGTACCGCCCGGCCGTCGTCGTCAACTGCGCCGCCTGGACCGCCGTGGACGACGCCGAGAGCCGGGCGGACGAAGCCCTGCGCGTCAACGGCGCCGGCCCCCGTCACCTCGCCGAGGCGTGTGCCCGCTACGGCGGCGTACTGCTTCAGGTCTCCACGGACTACGTCTTCCCGGGCGATGCCACGACCCCGTACGCCGAGGACGCCCCCACCGGCCCGAGTAGCGTGTACGGGCGCACGAAACTCGCCGGGGAACAGGCGGTCCGCTCGCTCCTGCCGGACCGCGGCTACATCGTGCGGACCGCGTGGCTGTACGGCCGAGGCAGGCCGAACTTCGTCCGTACGATGATCAGACTGGAATCCGTCAAGAGCACTGTCGAGGTGGTGGACGACCAGTACGGGCAGCCCACGTGGACGGTAAATCTCGCCGACCGTCTGGTGCTGCTCGGCCGAACGGCGGTGGCGGGCACCGCCCCAGCGGGGATCTACCACGGCACGAGTGGCGGCGCCACGACGTGGTGCGGACTGGCCCGGGAGATCTTCCGGCTGCTGGGCGCGGACCCCGCGCGGGTCCACCCCGTCACCGGCGCGTCCTTGGCCCGGCCGGCGCCCCGGCCCGCCTACACCGTGCTCGGCCACGACCGGTGGGCGGACGCCGGCCTCGCGCCCATCCTGGACTGGCGCGAGGCGCTGCGGGAGTCGATCGGCACCCTGAAGGCGGCGGAGCACCACGCCAGAGGTTGGTGAACCGGCCCAGTCGGGTTGGCTGTCGAAACCCCACCGACCAGGGCACGACCGCAAGCTCCTTGCGGAGCGTCCGGACGTTCCCTCATCGCTCGATGATGTGCTGGTCGCGACCGGCCTGATAGATCCACGCGTTTCCAGAGGCGTGTGCGTGCATCTGCACCGAGGGAACAGAGGGCTGTTCGACCTCGGGCAGAGACGCACGCGCCTCCGCCAGAACTTCCTCAAGTTCCCGGGCAACGGACGGATCGCAGCCAACAAAGCGACGGACGACACCGCCCCGTGCACACCAGAGCGATGTGCACGGGCATCGGACCGGATCCAGGCCGACCGGCGTGCCCTGGGCGTGAGGAACCCCGCCCCCGCATCCCCGGACCATGGACACGATCCGTGCCGCCGGACGCGGCGAGTACGCGGGCGACCAGGACATCCAAAACCGTTCGGGGTGTCCGCAGTGACCAGGTATGGGTCCAAGGCTCACTCCTGCTCACTGATGAGGAACGGTTGCCGCTCTCGCCCGGTCACTGCTCCTGCGGGCCCTGCTCGCCCTGCTGCTCCGCGATGGACTTGCGGACCTCGTCCATGTCCAGCTTCCGGGCCTGCCCGATGACGTCTGTCAGGGCGGACTCGGGCAGCGCCCCGGGCTGGGCGAAGACCGCCACCTGATCGCGGACGACCATCAGCGTCGGAATCGACTGGATGTCGAAGGCCGCTGCCAGCTCCGGCTGCGCCTCCGTGTCCACCTTGCCGAAGACAAGGTCGGGGTTGGCCTCCGCCGCCTTCTCGTAGACGGGCGCGAACTGCCGGCATGGACCGCACCAGGACGCCGAGAAGTCGATCAGCACGAACTCGTTGTCCGTGACCATCTGGTCGAAGTTGTCCTTGGTGAGCTCCACGGTGCTGCTCATGGCGTTGATTCCCACTTCCTGGTGTCGGGACTCCGCTGTGCACAACGGAGCCGTCCGGCGGCGTATTCCGCGCACGTACCCGTGTGGCCACGGCGCACACCAACAACCAGACTGAGCCCATGACGGAATCGCAATCCATCGCGTACGACGTCGTAGTACTCGGGGCCGGGCCCGTAGGGGAGAACGTCGCCGACCGCTGCCGCGCGGCCGGCCTGTCCACGGCCGTCGTGGAGAGTGAACTGGTCGGCGGCGAATGTTCGTACTGGGCGTGCATGC
>CAMLJW010000076.1 GCA_946480485.1 uncultured Streptomyces sp.
CGGTTGTCGAGGCGCATCACCTTCATCCAGCCGGTGTTGGTCCAGCCCTTCGCGTTGACCCAGTAGCCGTACGCGGCCAGGGTGATGGTGCCGCCGACGCCACCGATCAGGCCGAGGGTGTTGAGGATCGAGTCCTTCTCGTCGGGCAGGACGGGGAGCAGGCCCGCGAAGGCGTCGCCGAGGTTCGGGGTGACGCGGATCGCCAGGTAGACCGTGACCACGAACATCACGCCCACCAGGACCGTCATGACCTTCTCGAAGACGGCGTACTTGTTGAACCAGACGAAGACCAAGCCGACCAGCCCGCTGAGGACGGCCCACCACTTGAGGTCCATGACGCCCGGGAAGAGGGCTTGGAGCGGCAGGCCGGACGACGACATCGCCGCCGCGCCGTAGACGAAGCCCCAGATGACGACGTACACGGCGAAGAAGTACGTCGTCCAGCGGCCCAGGCTCGCCCAGCCCTCGAAGAGGGTGCGGCCGGTGGACAGGTGCCAGCGGCCGCATGCCTCGGCCAGGGAGATCTTGACGAGACAGCCGATGACGGCGGCCCACAGGAGCGTGTAGCCGAAGTTCGCGCCGGCGATGAGGGTCGCGACGAGGTCGCCCGCGCCGACGCCGGTGGCGGCGACCACGATGCCCGGCCCGATGTACTTCCAACTGGACTTACGAGGGCTGGAGATGGCCTTGGCCTCACCTGCCGCTGTGCTTCCCGTGATGTCCGCCATGCCGATCAAGAAAGCGCACAGAGGGCAAAGGCACAAGAGGGCATGCGGTGAAGGAAATCGGTCCTAGGTGTACGGCCATGTGCACTGCGCGCCGGTTACCTCCACATCGATTTCCCCACGTACGGCGTTGGTGCTGTGGCCCTTCGGCCACGCCTACTCGGACACCACGACGGGCATGACGGCCGACGGCCGTGACGCCTTCGCGGCCGTCCGCCAGAAGGTGGGCGCGGCGTTACTCGGCCGGGTCCTCCGTCTCGGAGGGCTCGGCCTCGTCCTTGCCCTCGGCGAAGTACGCGTCCAGGACCTCGTCGACCTGCGACTCCCACACATTGACCCGGCTCCGGGCCGGGATCGCGATCTCGACCGGGTACCAGCGGCGGTCGGGCGTGTGCACCGTGATCGTGAACCAGCGCCCGAACCGCGAGGTCTCCGTCTCGACGGCCCCGATCTCGTCCCAGCGGAACTCGGCCTCCTGGTCGTCCAGGCGCAGCCGTACGCCGCTGTGGTCGGCCGTGATCGAGGCACGGCGGTCGGCGGTGTGGAAGACGGGGCCTTCGGGGGCCTCTTGAGGCTCCTCGGGCTCGGGCTCGCCCTCGGCCTTTGCCGCGGAGTCTTCCTCGGAGGCCGTCTGGTCGGCGACGGTCTCTTCCACGACGGTCTCGTCGGTGGGGTCGGCCTCCGCAACCGCGTCCTCCGGCGTTGTCTCCTCCGGCCCGCTGGGACGCGGGCCCGTGATGCCGGGGACGAACGCCGGGTCGGCCGCGGCGCCTTGCAGGGGCTGGATGCTGGGTCCTATGCGCTGCTCCACAGCGGGAAGTATGGCGGACGATGCTGTGTTGTGGGGCGCCGGGGGCGTCAGACATCTCACGCGGCGGAAGAAATTGCCCGACATTCGTGACGGGCAGGGGTGATCGCCGGAGCCGGGTCGCCGTACGGGTGGTACACACTGGGCGCGCCTTGGCCGTCGCCGTCCTCCCGCTGTGCGACGTTCACTCCGTACGTTTATGCACCGGTTGGGCTATTCGCGGCGCTGGAATCCTGCGTACCGATGCCGTGGTGAGGGTCCGGAACAAGGCGGCAGATCACAGGGACAGGAGAGGCCTGTGGCGTATCGGAAGGCGATAACCACCCAAAGCATCACGTCTCGCGTGGTGGAAAACACGTCCCGTGGAGCATTACGCGGCCGTAAGCTCACGGATATGCAGGTGATCCAGTCGACGAAGCTCGCCAACGTCTGTTACGAGATCCGGGGCCCGGTACTCGAGGAGGCGATGCGGCTCGAGGCGGCGGGGCATCGCATTCTCAAGCTGAACACGGGGAACCCGGCGGCGTTCGGGTTCGAGTGTCCCCCCGAGATCCTGGAGGACATCCTCCGCAACGTCTCGTCGGCGCACGGATACGGGGACGCGAAGGGCCTGCTCGCGGCACGCCGGGCGGTGGTCATGCACAACCAGACCCTCGGCATCGAGACGGACGTCGAGCACGTCTTCATCGGCAACGGCGTCTCCGAGTTGATCGTGATGGCGATGCAGGGCCTGCTCGACGACGGCGACGAGGTCCTCGTGCCCGCCCCGGACTATCCGCTGTGGACCGCCGCGGTCTCGCTCTCCGGCGGTACGGCGGTGCACTACCGCTGCGACGAGCAGTCCGACTGGATGCCGGACCTCGCGGACATCGAGCGGAAGGTCACCGACCGCACCAAGGCGCTCGTGATCATCAACCCGAACAACCCGACGGGCGCCGTCTACGACGAGACGATGTTGCGCGGCCTGACGGACATCGCGCGCCGCCACAACCTGCTCATCTGCTCCGACGAGATCTACGACAAGATCCTTTACGACGGCGCCACGCACACGGCGACCGCCAAGATCGCCCCGGATCTGCTGACGCTCACCTTCAACGGGATGTCGAAGGCGTACCGCGTGGCGGGGTACCGGGTGGGCTGGATGTCGATCTCCGGACCACGGGCACACGCCGACTCGTACATCGAGGGTCTGACGATCCTGGCGAACATGCGGCTGTGCGCGAACATGCCCGGTCAGCACGGCGTGGTCGCGGCCCTCAGCGGCCGCCAAACGATCAACGACCTGGTACTGCCCGGCGGACGGCTGCGGGAGCAGCGTGACGTGGCGCACAAACTGCTCACGCAGATTCCGGGCGTGACGTGTGTGAAGCCGAAGGGGGCTCTCTATCTCTTCCCGCGGCTCGACCCGAAGGTCTTCAAGGTCAAGGACGACCGGCAGATGGTGCTGGACCTGCTGCGCGCCGAGAAGATCATGGTGGTACAGGGATCGGGGTTCAACTGGCCGGAGCCTGATCACTTCCGGGTCGTGACGCTGCCCACGGCACGGGACCTGACGGAAGCGGTGACGCGGATCGGGAACTTCCTGGACGGCTACGGCCAGCCGTAACGCCGCCTACGACCGAGTCAACTTTAGATCAGATCCAAGCTAGGATGGTTTCCTGTCAGAGCACAGGAGGCCGCCCCCATGTACGAACCGATCCGCACCAAGTCGGTCCACACGACGGCCGGCACCGCCGACTTTCCCCACCGGTCGCGGGAGGAAGAGCTGGACATCCAGCTCGCCGGTCATCTCTCCGCGCTGCTCGCGGTGACGGACGAGCTCCGCGGCCTCACCCCGTCCGCCGACCTCGACGTCGCCGCGGAACGGCTGGCCGAGCAGGTGGCCCGCCTTCGGGGTGGGCGTTTGCCGGTCCGTTCGTCCGCCGGCACCGATGAGCCGCACGTCGCGGCTCTCCATCAGCGTGCGCACGCCCTCGCGGGGCGAGCCCTGGTGGTGGCGGCGTCCCGCGCGGACACGGCGGCGGCTATCCTCTCCGCCGAACGCATGGACGCGCACGCGGCCGCCACCCAACCCCACGCTCTGACGTCCCGCTGGGACTGAGATGAGAGGCCGTCGGGCTACCTCTGATCGGCCGCGTCCCCGCTTCCGTACCACAGAGTGTCGGGCGCGACGCTGACATCTTCGACGCTGACAACTTCGAGGCCCCGCACGACCGTGTGCGGGGCCTCGAAGATGTCAGCGGTTACGTGGTGGAGTCAGCCCAGGCGCTTGACCAGCGCCCGGTACTCGTCCCACAGCTCCGTGGGCGTGTGCTCACCGAACGTGCCCAGGTGCTCGGGCACGAGCGCGGCCTCCTCGCGCCACACCTCCTTGTCGACGGTGAGCAGCAGGTCCAGCTCGGACTCGGCGAGCTCGAGACCCTCGGTGTCGAGCGCGGCCCTGGTCGGCAGGATGCCGATCGGCGTCTCGACGCCCTCCGCCTCACCGTCCAGCCGGTCCACGATCCACTTCAGGACACGGCTGTTCTCACCGAAGCCCGGCCACACGAACCTGCCCGCGTCGTTCTTGCGGAACCAGTTCACGTAGTAGATCTTCGGGAGCTTCGACTGGTCCTTGTCCTTGGCGACATCGATCCAGTGGCCCATGTAGTCGCCCATGTTGTAGCCGCAGAACGGCAGCATGGCGAAGGGGTCGCGGCGCAGCTCGCCGACCTTGCCCTCGGCGGCGGCGGTCTTCTCCGAGGCGACGTTCGCGCCGAGGAAGACGCCGTGGTTCCAGTCGAAGGACTCCGTCACCAGCGGAACGGCGGTGGCGCGGCGGCCGCCGAACAGGATTGCCGAGATCGGCACGCCCTTCGGGTCCTCCCACTCGGGCGCGATGATCGGGCACTGGGACGCGGGGACGGTGAAGCGGGCGTTCGGGTGGGCGGCCGGGGTCTCGGACCGCGGCGTCCAGTCGTTGCCCTTCCAGTCGGTGAGGTGGGCGGGCGTCTCCTCGGTCATGCCCTCCCACCAGATGTCGCCGTCGTCCGTGAGCGCGACGTTCGTGAAGACGGAGTTGCCCCACAGCGTCTTCATCGCGTTGGCGTTGGTGTGCTCACCCGTACCGGGCGCGACCCCGAAGAAACCGGCCTCGGGGTTGATCGCGTACAGCCGGCCGTCCTCGCCGAACCGCATCCACGCGATGTCGTCGCCGATCGTCTCGACCGTCCAGCCGCGGATCGTGGGCTCCAGCATGGCGAGGTTCGTCTTGCCGCAGGCGCTCGGGAAGGCGGCGGCGACGTACTTCGACTGGCCCTGCGGCGGAGTCAGCTTGAGGATCAGCATGTGCTCGGCCAGCCAGCCCTCGTCGCGCGCCATCACGGACGCGATGCGCAGGGCATAGCACTTCTTGCCGAGCAGCGCGTTGCCGCCGTAGCCGGAGCCGTATGACCAGATCTCGCGGGACTCGGGGAAGTGCGAGATGTACTTGGTGGAGTTGCAGGGCCACGGGACGTCGGTCTCGCCCTTGGCGAGCGGGGCGCCCAGGGAGTGGACGGCCTTCACAAAGAAGCCGTCGGAGCCGAGCTCGTCCAGAACCGCCTGGCCCATCCGCGTCATCGTGCGCATGGACACGGCGACGTAGGCGGAATCGGTGATCTCGACGCCGATCGCCGACAGCTCCGAGCCGAGCGGGCCCATGCAGAACGGTACGACATACATGGTCCGGCCACGCATCGAGCCGCGGAAGACGCCCTGCTCACCGGTGAAGATCTCCCGCATCTCCGCGGGGTCTTTCCAGTGGTTGGTGGGACCGGCGTCCTCTTCCTTCTCGGAGCAGATGAAGGTGCGGTCCTCGACGCGGGCGACATCGGTAGGGTCGGAGGCCGCATAGTACGAGTCGGGGCGCTTGATCGGGTCGAGCTTCTTGAAGGTGCCCTTGCGGACGAGCTCCTCGCTCAGGCGCTCGTATTCGGCCTCCGAGCCGTCACACCAGACCACGCTGTCCGGTTGCGTCAGTGCAGCGATCTCGTTGACCCACGAGACCAGTTCCTGGTGTGTGGTGGGAACAGCGGAGGGAGCCGCGATATCTGGCGCCACGATTGCTCCTAGATGAGGGGTTTGTATGGAACGCCCCGTGGGGGCTGTGACCCGGACGCTTCGCGCATCGATCATCTGGCGCTCATCCGGTGCCAACCGCACTCATTTGATCATCCGACGGGTCCACGCATATGTCCATAGCACCCCACAACTGAGCGGCGTGACCATCGACACTCACTTTCGGTCATTTCTTACCTACCGAGCGTTCATGTCCACCCATCGCCCGTGAGACCATGGCCACTTGGCGGCTTTCCTACGGTCGTACTGATGCGTAACTTACGGTTCCGTAGGTACGATGCCCCGCATGACTGCGTCCGCCCCCGACGCGCCCACGGACACGCCGGTCGCCGGCCGCGTCTCCACCGCGCTCTCCCTGCCGCACCCGGTCAAGCCCAAGCTCCGCGGCTGGCTGCACGCCGGCATGTTCCCGGCCGTACTCGTCTCCGGGCTCGTCCTGACCGCGCTCGCCGATACGCCGCGCGCCCGGATGGCCTGCGGGATCTACGTCCTCACGGCCTGCCTTCTGTTCGGCGTCAGCGCGCTCTACCACCGGGGCGACTGGAGTCCGCGCATGGACGGAGTGCTGCGCAGACTCGATCACGCGAACATCTTCCTGATCATCGCGGGCACGTACACACCGCTGACGATGCTGCTGCTCCCGGAGGCCAAACGGCAGTGGCTCCTGTGGAGCATCTGGGCCGCGGCGGGAGCGGGCATAGCCTTCCGGGTCTTCTGGATCGGCGCCCCACGCTGGCTCTACACCCCCTGCTACATCGCGATGGGCTGGGCAGCCGTCTTCTTCCTGCCGGACTTCATGCGGGCGGGCGGAATCGCCGTCCTCGTGCTCGTGATCGTGGGCGGCCTCCTCTACAGCGCGGGCGGCGTGATCTACGGGATCAAGCGCCCCAACCCGTCACCGCGGTGGTTCGGCTTCCACGAGGTCTTCCACTCCCTTACGCTCGCGGCGTTCATCACGCACTACGTCTGCATCTCGCTGGTGGCTTACTGACCCGAGTGGCCGCGGCCGACCGTAAAACCCGACCGGCCCGCCGCGTGCCGGTCATGACATCCTGACCCGGTGAACGGACCCGAGATCCACGTCGACTTCGCCCCGGAGCTGGCGATGTTCGTGCCGCAGGGGCGCCGTGCGCAGGCCACGAAGGTGGTCACCGACGGCGTCTCCTCGCTCGGTCATGTCGTGGAGTCGCTGGGCGTGCCGCTGACGGAGGTCGGCGGGCTCGTCGTGGACGGCCGCGAGGTGCCCGCGTCGCACGTCCCGACGGCCGGCGAGTCCGTCGAGGTGCGGACGGTAGAGCGCCCGCAGCGGGTGCCGGGGGCGCCACTGCGTTTCCTCGTCGACGTCCACCTGGGCACGCTCGCCCGCCGTCTTCGCCTGCTGGGCGTGGATGCCGCGTACGAGTCCACCGACATCGGCGACCCGGCCCTCGCCGCGTGCTCGGCGGCCGAGCGGCGAGTGATGCTCAGCCGCGACCGCGGTCTGCTGCGCCGTCGCGAGCTGTGGGCGGGTGCGTTCGTCTACAGCACGCAGCCCGATGACCAGCTCCGGGACGTACTGGGCCGGTTCGAACCCGAGCTGAGGCCCTGGACCCGCTGCACGGCCTGCAACGGCATGCTCAAGGAGGCCGCCAAGGAGGAGGTCGCTGACCGGCTCGAAGGCGGGACACAGCGCTCGTACGACGTCTTCGCGCAGTGCGAGGAGTGCGGGCGCGTGTACTGGCGGGGCGCGCACCACGACCGCCTGGATGCCATCGTGGAGCGCGCCCTCACGGAGTTCGGCCCCTAGGGCGGCGGTGAGCTCCGGGCGGTCACCTAATCGCTCACGCCTCTTTCAGCCGCTCAGTGCCTCCTTGAGCCGCTCGACGTCGGTCGTCGGAGCGTCACAGGTGAAATCACGGCAGACATACGCGGCCGGTTCGCCCTCGACGAGCGGACGGTCGGCGAGGAGCGGGAGTTCGTCGCTGCCGGGGGTGCCCACCGCGACGACCGCACCGGGGGCGGTGTCAAGGAGAGCGGCGCGGTGGAGGTTTTTCGTGGCCGGGTGGTCCGCGGGACCGACGACGGCCACCTCACGGGGCCCGTCCAGCAGGGCCTCGGCGACCGCGAGTCCCCAGCCGATGAAGCGCGGAGCTCGCGGGCCGAGCGCCTTGACGACGCCCAATGCCCGCTCCGCAGCGGTGCGATGAGGCTCGGAGGCGGTCTGGGCCGCATAGCTCAGCAGGGCGCCGGCGGCCGCGCTCCAGCCGGAGGGTGTGGCGTTGTCGGTCGGGTCCTGGGGGCGGCGGATCAGCTTCTCGGCGTCGGCAGCCGTGTCGAACAGGGCACCTGAGGCCTCGTCGACGAACTGCGTCAGCACGTGGTCGAGCAGAAAGCCGGCGAACTCCAGCCAGACCCCTTCCCCGGTCACGGAGGCGAGTGCGAGGAAGCCCTCGGCCACATCCGCGTAGTCCTCCAACACACCGGCGTTGGCGCCGACCTGGCCGTCCTTCGACGTACGGGCCAGGCGCGCGCGGTCGTCCATGTGGAGGCGTACGAGGAGGTCGGCGGCGCCGAGCGCGGCCTCGACGAGGTCGGGGCGGTCGAAGTACGCGCCGGTCTCCGCCAGTGCGGCGACGGCGAGACCGTTCCAGGCGGCGACGACCTTGTCATCGCGGCCGGGAGCGGGGCGCCGCGCGCGTGCGTCGCGCAGACGGCCCTTGATGGACCCGATCCGCTCGGCACCGAACACGCCGTCCTGCTGCTGCGGCAGTTGCAGAACCGAGGCGCCCTCTTCGAAGGTGCCCTCGACCGTCACGCCGAAGTAGGAGGCGGCGAGTTCGGCATCCGCCTCACCGAGGACCTCGGTGAGCTGCCGGGGCGTCCACACGTAGTACGCGCCCTCCACATGCTTCCCTGTCCCGTCGTCGCTGTCGGCGTCGAGCGCGGAGGCGAACCCGCCCTGGCTCGTGCCCAGTTCGCGGACCATGAAGTCGGCGGTCTCCAGGGCGACACGGCGGGCCAGGTCGGAGCCGGTGGCCCGCCACAGGTGGGCGTACACCCGGCACAGCAGGGCATTGTCGTACAGCATCTTCTCGAAGTGGGGCACGACCCACTCGCGGTCCACGGAGTAGCGGGCGAAGCCGCCGCCGAGCTGGTCGTAGATGCCCCCGCGAGCCATCCGCCCACAGGTGTCGGCGGCCATCTGCAGCGCGCCCTCGGAGCCGGTCCGCGCAGCGTGCCGCATCAGGAACTCGATCACCATCGACGGCGGAAACTTGGGCGCCCCGCCGAAGCCGCCGCGCGCCGCGTCGTACTCACGCGTGAGCCCGAGCAGCGCCTGCGCGAGCTCCTCCTCGCCAGGCACCCGCGTATCGCCGTACGGGATCTCCCGCCCGGCCAGGTCCCGCACGATCTTCCCGGCGACATCGACGACCTCGTCCCGCCGGTCCTCCCACGCCGCACCGACCCCCTCCAGGACCTGCCGGAAGGAGGGCATTCCGTGGCGAGGGGCGGGCGGGAAGTACGTCCCGAAGTAGAAGGGCTCGGCCTCGGGAGTCAGAAAGACGGTCATCGGCCAGCCGCCCTGCCCGGTCGCCGCCTGCACGGCCTCCATGTAGACGGCGTCCACGTCGGGCCGCTCCTCACGGTCGACCTTGATGTTGACGAAGTGCTCGTTCATGTAAACGGCGACTGCTTCGTCCTCGAAGCTTTCCGTTGCAAGAACATGACACCAGTGGCAACTGGAATAGCCGACGCTCAGCAGCACGGGCACACCCCGGCTCCGCGCCTCCTCAAAAGCCTCTTCCGACCAGGGCCACCAGTCGACGGGATTGTCGGCGTGCTGGAGGAGGTAGGGGGACGTTTCATGAGCCAGTCGGTTCGGCATATCCCCATCCTGCCTGACGGGCTCCGGCTATGCGGTGGGGCGGCCTGCCTCTCGAACGATCACGCCTGCCGGTGCCACCCGATCCGCCCAACGCCCTTGCGGCTGCACCCGCGCGTAGTCCCGGGAAGGGACTGGCGCGAGTCGCCCAAGGTCACTGCGGGTGGATCCGCGGGTGCGCGTGCCCCCTCTCGCGCTCGCGCCCCGCACACAGGACACTTGGCCAAGAAAGCTGCTGCTGCCGGAGGGGGACATGACATGCGAGACAGCCATCGGGTTGAGGCCGAGCGGCTGTTGGCCCGGGCCGTGGAGGAGGAGGTGCGGAGGTCGGGTGGCCGTACCGACGGGAGCGTGCTGCTGTCGCGGGCGCGCGGGGCGTTGGACGCCCTGGCCGAGACGGCCGCCGAAGAGTACGCGGCGTACACGAAGGCGCTGGACGAGGCGGAGGCGGGCCGGCTGACGTTCGGGCAGCGATACGCGCGCGAGGGCGGAACTCCCCTGCTGGTCATGGCCGTTGCCGCCGCCGCGGCCTGGGTGGCGGACCTCGCGCTGGGTACCGGCGCCGCCACGGCGGTGGTCGCCGGCGCGGTCGTCGCCGTGGCGGGCGCCGCGGCCACGGTGGCGAAGGTGACGGCCACACATCTACCGGCCGCCAGCCGCCGGGCCGGGGCCATGGGCCAGCCGGGCGGACCGGAGCAGCTGCGGCTGCAGTGGCTGACGGCTCTGGAGGTGCGCGGGATCCGCCCGTTCTTCGACCAGCAGCGGGTACTCAGCGCGTCCACCGGGGCGAAGAAGGGGGCGCCGCAGCTGCGGCGTACGGACAAGAGCGCGGCGGCGCGCAGGCGCAGCGTTCTGGAGCGGTCCTTCGACCAACTCCCGGAGCCCGTGGGCCCGTTCGCGGGGCGCAGACAGGAGCTGTCGCGGGTGGCGCAGTGGGTGCACGCCGCCCGCGCGAGCACGGAGACCAGGCCGACGGTGGTCGTGCTGCACGGCGCCCCGGGCTCGGGCCGCAGCACCGTCGCCGTCCGTGTCGCGCACGAGCTGAAGGACCAGTTCCGGGGCGCGTGCGTGGTGGACCTGCGCGGCGACAGCCCGGAGGAGCCGCCGCTGTCCACCCGCGACGCGCTGCTGCACCTGCTCAACCGGCTCGGCGCGTCGCGCGAGCAGCTGCTGTTCCGGGAGCGTTCCTCGCCGGAGCAGCAGGTACGGCGGCTGAGCGAGCTCTACCACCAGCATCTGACCGGCCTGCCGGTGACGATCGTGCTGGACGACGCGAGCGACGCGGAGCAGGTACGGACCCTTGTGCCCGAGCGCTCCGACAGCCTGGTCGTGGTCACCGCCCGCAAGCCGCTCGACCTGCCCGCCGACCTCCCCGCCTGGGTGCACCAGCTCCCCGTGGAACCGCTGGACGCACCGGGCGCCGAGGAGCTCCTGAACGCGGCGGCGCAGGACATGTCGGGTCCCTACGACGCCGAATCCTGCGACCGGGTACGGGAGTTGTGCGGCGGCCTGCCCCTCGCGCTGCGCATCGCGGGTTCCTCACTCGGCCCACGTACGCCCCGGCAGCTGGCCACGGACCTGGCGGCGTACGGCCCGGTCGAGCCGGCCGAGCGGGTGCTGTGGCTGCGCTACACCGACCAGTCGGACGCGGCCCGGCGGCTGTTCAGAAGACTGGCCCTGGCGGGCCGGGCCTCGCTGGGTGCGGCCGCGGCGGCCGCCCTGCTCTCGACGGACGAGCCGGAGGCGACCCGGCACCTGGAGTCACTGGCGCGCGCCGGCCTGATCGACCACGTACGCGGCAGCCGCTACCGGCTGCACGACGTCGTCCGCGCCTTCGCCCAGACCCGCCTGCTGGACGAGGAGGACCCGGCCGAGCGTACGGCCGCGCAGGAACGGCTCATCGTGAACTACGGCGAGTTGGCGGACTCGGTGATCCGCCTGGTCGACGGCAAGACGTCGACGCGCGCGGACACGGCCGGCCCGCACGGGTTCACCTCGCTGGACGCGGCGCTGCGCTGGCTGGACGACGAGTCGAGCTTCATCACTGCGGCCCTGCGGCACGCGGAGGGCGTGAACCAGGCGGCCGTACTGAACCTGCTCGGTGCCCTGTGCGACTACTGCCTGCTGCGCGGCGACCTCTACCGCCTGGGCGAGATCAGCGAGTTGACGCAGGCAGTGGACCAGGGGCTGCTCGTGCGCTCGGTCCAGTGGCGCACGGGCATCGCGGCCCGTCAGCTCGGCGAGCTCGACAAGGCGCGTACGACGCTGACCTCGGTGGTGGACCTCTACTTCGAGGCCCACCACGACGCGGGAGCGGCACGGGCGCTGTGCTCCCTCGGGATCACGCTCCACCACCAGGGGAACCTGACGGAGGCGGCGGCGAGACTCCAGGAGGCCCTGGACCTCCAGACCTCTCCCGAGTTCGCGGCGGACCGTGCCTGGACCATGCACGCGCTGGCGGCGGTGGAGCGCGACCGGGCGCGGCTGGCCGAGGCCCTGGACCTGCTGACCAAGGCGCTCGTGCTGCACCGCGCCGGCGAGTCCGTGCACGGCGAGGCCTGGGCCCACTTCCAGCTCGGCCAGCTGGGCCTGCGGCTGGGGGACGTACCGCGCGCCGAGGCGGAACTCCGCGATGCCCTCGATCTGTACGGCCGTACGCGCGACGCCCGGGGCGAGGCCTGGGCCCTGACCCAGCTCGCCCGGGCCCGCTTGGTCGACGGCGACCCGTCCTCCGCCGTCGACGGCCTCCGCGAGGCGGCCTCCCGCCACCGTGACCACGAGGACGCGCGGGGCGAGGCGTGGACGGTGTACTACCTGGGCCAGGCCCTGGAGGAGTCGGGCAGCCTGGACCAGTCGGTCAGGGAGCTGGAGCGCTCGCGCACGATGTTCTCCCGCATCCGCGACGTGTACGGCCTGGCCTGCGCCCGTCACCACTCGGCCCGCGTGACCCGCGACCAACGGGCGGCCCAGACGGGCTCGCTGCGCAACTCGGGCTTCGCCCGCCAGCTCCTCGTGGACGCCCGCGCGGACTTCCAGCGCATCGGCGTCGCCCACGGCGAGGCATGGACCTGCCTGGAACTGGCGGTGGTGGACGCCGGCAACGCCCGTGCGCAGTCCGCCCTTTCGCTGTGCGACGCGGCGGCGTCCCTGTTCGCCTCCTACGGCGACCGCCGGGGCGAGGACTGGGCCTGCTTCCTGAGGTGCACGCTGCTGCCGTACGCCTCCCCGGGCGGCATCGAGGTCGGCACCGCCGTCGCCCAGGAGGAACTGACCCAGCTCTCCCGCACCGGACACCCGGCCCGCGACGAAAAGCTGGACGACTACATCGAGGCGTACCAGCTGCTGCTGGAACGGGGCGCCGATCTGGACACGGGCTGGCAGGCGTGGCGGTTGGGGATGGTGCCGAACCGGCATGCGCGGGAGGTCATGGGGGTGACGGTGTCGGCTCCGTCCTCGTAGGGGCCGACCAGGGCCTGTCGCCAGACAGGCCCTGGGGCCGCCTGACCCGCTCCAGCACGTCGGCCGGTCGTCGCGGGGCCCGGCACGTGGTAGCGGGCCTTGCTGTTGCCCGTTGGATTCAGTCTCAGCCCTTCGCAGGCGAAGCCTTCCCCCCCGAACCCCCGGAACCTTCGGAATTCCCGGAACCCCCGGAATTTGCGGAATCCCGGGAACCGGCGGCCCCTTTGCCGGAGGCGCCGGCCGTCGGGTCCGTGTCCTCCTTGAAGTCGACCTTCCGCATGTGCCGGTTCATCGACTTCATGAGGCCCCACACCGCCAGAGCCATCACCGCGAACACGATGAAGCCGAGGACACCAGGGGTCACCTTGTCCTCGTCGACCTCTGCCGCGACAGGAACGACGTGTGCCATTACCAGGCCTGTGCTTGCGCTCATATCAGGCATTGTCCCTCAGGGCTGTCGGACGCCCGCGAAGAGGTCGTCCTCGGGAAGGGACGTATCCACGAGAGACTTCGCGAGCTCGTACTCCTCCGTGGGCCAGACCTCCTTCTGGATCTCCATCGGCACACGGAACCAGCCCCCGTCGGGGTCGATCTGCGTGGCATGCGCGATCAGCGCCATGTCGCGGATCTCGTAGAAGTCGGCGCACGGAACGTGCGTGGTCAGGGTCCGCTCGTCGCGCTGGAACTCGTCCCAGCGCTTGAGCCACTCCCCGTAGGGCGACTCCAGGCCGCGCTCCAGCAGGGCGTTGTGCAGTGCCTCGGTGCGCGGGCGGTTGAAGCCCTGGTTGTAGTAGAGCTTCTGCGGCTGGTAGGCCGGGCCGAACTCCGACTCCGGGTACGTCTCGCCGTCCGCCGCGCCCTCGAACGCCACCATCGAGATCTTGTGGGTCATGATGTGGTCGGGATGCGGATAGCCGCCGTTCTCGTCGTAGGTGGTGATCACCTGCGGACGGAAGGACCTGATCTTGCGGACCAGCTCGCCCGCCGCCTTGTCGACGTCCTCCAGGGCGAAGCAGCCCTCGGGGAGGGGAGGCAACGGGTCGCCCTCCGGGAGACCGGAGTCCACGAAGCCGAGCCACTCCTGCTTGACGCCGAGGATCTGTCGAGCCTCGTCCATCTCCTTCTTGCGTACCTCGTGGATGTGCTCCTCGACGTACTGGTCACCCTGCAGCTTCGGATTGAGGATGGAGCCGCGCTCCCCGCCCGTGCAGGTCACGACCAGCACCTCCACCCCCTCGGACACGTACTTCGCCATGGTGGCCGCGCCCTTCGACGACTCGTCGTCAGGGTGGGCGTGCACGGCCATCAGTCTCAGCTGGTCAGTCAAGACGCAATCCTCAGTCGGTCGGTGCCCCGTGCGAAACGGTGCGATCGGCGGCTTCTATAGTGACCGAATCGGGGGGCGAAAAATTCCGGGGCCCAGCCCTGTGCACCCTCGCGGAGAGGACGATCATGAGTACGGCGAGCACGCGGCTGCCCGAGGGCCGGTACGGCCGCTTGGCGGACGAGCGCGCCGACCGCAAGCTCAAGGTCATCGGCAGCGTCCTGGGCGCCGCCCTGCTCGTCCTTATCGGCTGGTTCGCGTACCACTACGTGGGCGGCAACAAGATCAGCGCCGAAGTGATCACCTTCGAGACCTCTGACACGGCGGCGAAGGTGCACCTGGAGGTGCGCAAAGACGCGGACGTCAAGGGCTACTGCACCGTGCGCTCGCGGGCCGAGGACGGTGCCGAGGTGGGCCGCGCATCCTTCCGTTTCGACCAGGACGCCTCACGCATCGACAAGGTCGTCACGCTGCGTACGATCAGACGGGGCACGACCGCGGAGCTGCTCGGCTGCCACGCCGACTGAGTCCAGGCGCGTCGGGACTGGGTCCGCGCCCTACGATGGATCCCACCCGGCGGGAACAAGGCCTGGAAACACGACGCTGACCTGCGTCGACGTAAATCTGATGGCTTATGTCCTCCCTCTTTCGCCGCTGAATTGTTAGGCTCGTGGTTTCGCCCACCCGTGAAGGAACATTCTTCTGGGTAGGGCGATGCTTTGTCTTCCCAGTACCAACGAGGAGCACCTGTGACCCAGACCAGCGAGAACGTCACCTGGCTGACCCAGGAGGCGTACAACCAGCTGAAGGCCGAGCTGGAGTACCTGTCTGGTCCTGCGCGCACGGAGATCGCCGCCAAGATCGCGGCCGCGCGCGAGGAGGGCGACCTGCGCGAGAACGGCGGGTACCACGCGGCCAAGGAGGAGCAGGGCAAGCAGGAGCTCCGGGTGCGCCAGCTGACCCAGCTCCTGGAGAACGCGAAGGTCGGCGAGGCACCGGCGGCCGACGGTGTCGTCGCGCCCGGCATGGTCGTCACCATCGCCTTCGACGGTGACGAGGACGACACGCTGACGTTCCTGCTCGCCTCTCGCGAGTACGCGAGCGCGGACATCGAAACGTACTCGCCGCAGTCCCCGCTGGGCTCCGGCGTGAACGGCAAGAAGGTCGGCGAGGACGCCCAGTACGAACTGCCGAACGGCAAGCTCGCCTCGGTGAAGATCCTCGAGGCGAAGCCGTACGCGGCCTGAGTGCGCGCGGTCCGTTCCCCGCGGGGCTGCCCAGCCCGCCCGGCCGACACGTCGTCCCCGCCATATGCCCCCGGTGCTCAGGGCCGGTTCTACTGATCCCCGCAACACCCTGGAGTTCAGGGAGTTGCGGGGA
>CAMLJW010000077.1 GCA_946480485.1 uncultured Streptomyces sp.
GGGAGCAGCTCATCAGCATCTACCGAGACGCCGCCGACGAACTCCGAGCCCAGCAAACTGCCCCGCCGCAAGCCTGCCCGAACGACGGGGAGCCGCTCAAAGCAGGCCCCGATGGAGTCCGCTTCTGCCCCTTCGACGGATGGCGAGAAGACGGCCGGTACATCGGCCTCTGACGGGGTCTGACCCCACACAGCGCCGACGAGAGATGAGAGGAGGTGACGAGAGATGACAACGCCCTGGTACGCGACGCGTGAGGACGTGCAGCGCGCCCTCGACAGCAAGCTGACCGCCCGCAACAACGCACAGATCGACCGTGCGTTGGAGTCTGCCAGCCGCGACGTCGACGCCCTGTGCCACCGCCGCTTCTACCCCGAGACCGACACCCGCTCCTGGGACTGGCCGGGCCAGCAGTACGCGCTGCCGTGGCGGCTGTGGCTGGACGACAACGAACTCATCTCCGTCACCGCCCTCACGTCCGGCGGCACCACCATCGCCGCGTCGGACTACTTCCTCGAGCCCAACCGCGGCGGGCCGCCCTACAACCGACTGGAGATCGACCTCGACTCCACCGCCGGGTTCGGCGGAGGCAACACCCACCAGCGGGCCATCACCGTCACCGGCCTGTTCGGCTACGCCAACGACGAGACCAGCGTGGGCACGCTCACCGCCGCCGTATCCTCCACCACAGCGACGGCCGTCGCCGTCACCGCTTCCGCGTCCGCGCTCCTCGGAGTGGGTTCCGTCCTGCGCATCGATGACGAGCGGTTCCTTGTCACCGGCCGCAGCATGGCCGACACCGGGCAGAACCTCGGCGGCTCCGGGCTCACCGCGCAGGCCAACAGCGTCACCGTAGCGGTCAGTGACGGCACCGGCTTCGCGATCGACGAGATCATCCTCATCGAATCCGAACGCATGCTCATTGTCGACATTGCTGGCAACAACCTTACGGTGAAGCGAGCGTGGGACGGCTCGGTGCTCGCCGCGCACTCCGCCGGCGTCGACGTCTACGCCCCGCGGACTCTCACCGTCACCCGCGGCGCGCTCGGAACCACGGCCGCCACCCACAACTCCGGCGTGACCGTGAACCGGTGGGACCCGCCCGGACCGGTCCGGGACCTGACGATCGCCGAGGTCATCGCGCAGCTCACCAACGAACAGGCCGGGTACGCCCGCACCCGGAAGTCAGGTGACGGCGGCACCAGCGAGCGCGCCCTGGACATGTCCGCGCTGAAGGGTCTGCGGGACCGGGTGTACGCCTCGCACGGCCGGAAGGGCCGGGTGAGGGCGGCATGAGCATCGACGTCCACTTCGACGGCCCCCTGTTCGACGGGCGTGCAGCGCGCGCCATGCAGGAGTACACCGAGGCCGCACGCGACGACATCGCCGAGTTCGGCGAAGAAATCGCACTGGCCCGCATGGGCTCCTACTTCCGCGAGCCCACCGGCTACTACGAATCCAACGTCACCACCAGCCTCGTCTCCTCGGACACCGCCCTCGTCCACGACGACGGCGTGGTCTACGGGCCGTGGCTCGCCGGAGTCGGAAGCCGGAACCGGCCCCGCCCTGGCTTTCCTGGCTACACCCACTGGCGTGAGGCAAAGCAGCTCACGGAAGCGCGCGGCCCACAGATCGCGGAGAGAACGCTTCAGCGCTACCTCCCCGAGATGAGGGGGTAACCCATGGCGCTCAACATCACCGGCATCCTCGACGCGGTCGTTTCGCACGCCATGGCATCGGGCCACTTCGAACGCGTCAACCAGTTCGAGCCCGACAACCCGCCAGGGCACGGCCTCACCTGTGGCGTCTGGGCAGACCGGATCACCGCACTGCGCACTTCTGGGCTCAACTCGGTGTCGACGCTGGTCGTCTTCAACGTCCGCGTCTACGGGTCGATGCAGGCCGACCCGCCAGACGCGATCGACCCCAACATGGTCGCCGCCGCCGACGCCCTGGGCGAGGCGTACACGGGCGGCTTCACTCTCGGCGGACTCGTCCGGCAGGTCGACCTCCTCGGGGCGCACGGGTCCCCGTTCGACGTGCGCGCGGGCTATCTGTCCATCGACGGGACGCGGTACCGCGTTCTCACCATCAGCCTGCCCGTAGTCGTGAACGACCTTTGGACGGAGGCCCCGTAGTGGCAAAACAGTCTGGGCTCGGGGACGGGCTCGTCGTCGACGGCACCGACCTCTCTGGCGACACCGGTTCGCTGGGGCGCATCGGTGGCGGCCCGGCCCTCCTCGCCGTCACCGGCATCAACCAGAGCGCGTTCGAGCGGATCGGCGGGCAGCGTGACGGCGGCATCGAATGGTCGTCCTGGTTCAACCCTGCCGCCGGGGCCGCCCACGGGACCCTGTCGACGCTGCCCACCACCAACCGGATCATCACTTACCAGCGCGGCACCACTTTGGGGAAGCCGGCCGCGTGCTTGGTCGGGAAGCAGATCAACTACGACCCGACGCGCGGTGACGACGGGGCCATGACGATCGCCCTCCAGTCGCTGTCCAACGGCTTCGGTATCGAGTGGGGTGAGCAGCTCACCGCCGGGACCCGCACCGACACTGGAGCCACCACGGGGACCGGCGTCGAGTTCGGCTACGACGGTGAGGACTACCTCGCTTTGCCCGGGGCGTCAGGCGACTTCGCGTCCACCCCGGACGCCGCGAGCCTAGACATCACTGGCGACATCGACCTGCGGGTGAGGGTCGCACTCGACGACTGGACGCCCGCCGCAGAATCCACACTGATTGCGAAGTACACGGCCACCGGCAACCAGCGCAGCTACGCGCTGGCGGTCACCGCTACCGGCGCGCTGATCCTGCGCTGGTCGGAAGACGGCACCGCAGAGAAGACCGAGACGTCCAGCGCCACTCTGGGGCTCGCGGCCGGCGCCACGACGTGGGTTCGGGCGACGCTCGACGTGGACAACGGCGGCGGCGACGCGGCTGCGAACTTCTACACGTCGGACGACGGTTCGACGTGGACGGCGCTCGGCGCGCAGCAGTTGGTGGGCGCCACGACGAGCATCTTTGCGTCGACGGCGGTGCTGGAGCTGGGGGCGCAGACCGGGGGCACGGTGAACCTGGCGACGGGGAAGATTTTCCGTGCCCAGGTGCTGTCGGGGATCGGCGGGACGTCGGTGGCGGCGCCGGTCGCGTCTGCGTCGACGGACTCGGTGACGGATGCGACGCCGTTGACGTGGACGGTGGCGGGCAACGCGTTCGTGTCGTCCCGGACCCGCTACGGGCTCCAGGCGTATCTGCAGGTGCTGTCGTTCACCGGGACCGACGTGACGGTCAAGTTGCAGTCGTCGTCGGATGACGGAGGTAGCGATGCGTACGCGGATGTCACCGGTGGGGCGTTCACGCAGGTCACTGCCGGGCCGACGTCGGAGCGGATCGCGACGTCTTCGGCGCTGGAGATCGAACGCTATCTGCGGGTGACGACGACTACGACGGGCGGGTTCACGGAGCTGTCGTTCATCGTCGTGGCCTGCGTCAACCTCACGGACACCGGCTTCTAGGGGTGGATGATGGGAAAGATCTGCACGAAGTGCGGCCTCGACAAACCACAAACCGACTACTACTCCAATCCCCGGGCGCCCGGCCGACTGTTCCACCACTGCAAAGACTGCGATCGGGCCAGGGCTCGCAAGTGGATAGCCGCGAAGCGGAAGGCCGACCCCGAGTACGCCCTAGACGTGAAGCTGCGGCATCTCTACGGCATCGGGCTCGCCGGATACCGCGAGCTTCTTGCATCCCAAGGTGGCAAGTGCGCCGTATGCGAGGCGCACGAGCCCAACGGCCGGGGCAAGCGGTTCCACGTTGACCACGATCACAACTGCTGCCCGGGCCCACGCTCCTGTGGAGCATGCGTCAGGGGCCTGCTCTGCCACACCTGCAACGTCGGGCTGGGGAGTTTTAGAGACAACGTCGACCACCTGATGGCCGCAGCCGCTTATCTACTCGCCAGCGAGAACATCCTGGAAAGGGCCACGCGATGCGCCCCCTGACAAGGATCACCCCGGCCGGTCAGCCGGGCGACTACCGGACGTTCTCAATCGTGTCGCCGACCGACCGCAGTGTGATGGCGGCCTGCTCGCAGGTGGGCTGCCCGCAGTGGCGGAATGGCTGGCAGTCCGTCATCGACGAGTCGACGCAGCTCGGCCAGGGACAGGCTGCGTACATCCGTACGCAATCGCGGCGCACGTTCCGTGAGCAGAAGACGTCGGCGGGGCTGACCGTCTTCACCTTCGAGTCGGGGCAGCGCTGCTTCGCCGAGCACAGGACTCGCCCCGAGATCTACGCGGTGCGTGGCGGGGACTGGCGGGAGCAGACCGGCCCGGCCCGAGCCCATCAGCGGCCTGCGGACTGGGTGGAGGACTTCCAGGAGAACCAGGGCAACCTCGCCGACCTACAGCGCCGGGGTTAGCCCGGTCCGGCACCTATTGAAAGGAAGTATCCGAAATGAAGGAATCCGGGCTCGGGTGGACCTCGCTCTCTGTGGACGATAGCGGCGGCACCCTGCGCGACATCCGCAACGACATCACCAACCTCCAGTTCGCCACCCCCCGCGCCGAGCAGAACGTCACCGGCATCGACAAGTCCGCCATGGAACGCCTGCTGCTCCTCGCCGACTGCTCCGTCACCCTCAACGGCGTCTTCAACGACGCCTCCAACGCGTCCCACGACGTGTTCAAGACCGTGCCCTCCACGTCCGTGGCCCGCGAGATCACCCTCAACGTGTCCGGCCAGATCCTCGGCACCACCCCCACCATCACCCTCATCCCCACCGACTACGCCCTCACCCGAGGCGACGACGGCGCCCTCACCTGGTCGGTGCCCCTGTCCCTCGCTAACGGGGCAGTTCCTACTTGGTCCACGTGACATGAAGCGTTGGCCAGCCATCAACGGCGGCATCTGTCCGCACCAGAAGGAATGAGCCTCATGGGATTCCGTAAGAAGACGAAGCCGGTCGTCCTCACCTTCCCCGGGGACGAGGAGCTCGACGGTCTGGAGGTCCACGTCCGCGGCAAAAGCCTCGGCGAGTACCTGGAGATCGTCGGGCTCGCCGAGAGCGACATCGACGGCCCCGCGCTCGTGCGGCAGTTGGAGGAGTTCGCCAACTCCCTCATCTCCTGGAACCTCGAAGAGGAGGACGGCACCCCTGTACCGGCCACCAGGGATGCGGTGTTCGAGCAGGACAAGGACATGATGCTCAAGGTCGCGACGATGTGGTTTCAGCGGCTGGAGGGCACAGTGGACGCCCCTTTGCCGCAGAGCTCGCCCGATGGCGAGCAGTCCCCGGCGGTATCAATCCCGATGGAACCCCTGTCGGACCACCAGATGCCTACAGCCGTGCCCGCCTGATCCTCAGCCTGTGTGACCGCTTCCACTGCCTCCCCAGCGCCCTGCTGGAAGAGGACGTGGAACTGCTCCGCCTGATCGAAATGGAACGACTCGGCACACCAGAGGGGGTGGACGACGGTGGGTAACGACATCGAGATCAGAGTCAAAGTCGCCAACAACACGGCGACCGGGCTCGCCGCCGTCAACCGCTCCCTCAACCGGCTCCGCGACGAAGCCAACGACGCTGGCCGTGGGCTGGACGGCTTGGCAGCCCGGGCGACAGCAGCGTCGGTGGCGCTGCGCGCGCTGAAGGACTCCGCGCAGGACGCCTCCCGCGCTCTGCGGTCGCTGAACACCGCGGCGAGGAACGCGGACGGACGCATGTCCACGATGTCGGACCGGTCTCGTGCGCTGCGGCGGGACACCGACGATCTCGACGGCAGCATGCGCAGCCTCACCACGACCATGGGCGGTCTGCGCGGCAACAACGGCCGCCTGAACGCTAGCTTCGGTAACTCCGGCGACTCGATGCAGAAGCTGAAGGCGGCAGCAATCGCCCTGTCTCCGGCGCTGATCCCGATCGCCGCCGCCGCGGCGCCATTTGCCGCAGGCCTCGGTGCTGCGGCGGCTTCCGTCGCCGCGTTCGGCGCGGCAATCGGCCGTCAGGTCGCAGCGATGTCGAAGGCCACGGAAGCGGAGAAGAAGTACAAGGACGCGGTGAAGGAGCACGGCGGGGCGGGCTCGGAGGAGGCTGCGAAGGCTGCCCGTGAACTGCAGATCGCGCTGGCGGACATGCCTGCGGCCACGCAGCAGGCAGCAGCGGGCTTGATGGTGTTCAAGGAGACCTATAAGTCCTGGTCTGACAGTCTGGCCGGGGACACCATGCCCGTGGTCACGAAGTCGTTCGCGTTGTTCGGCGCGATGCTGCCGCGCCTGACGCCGCTCGTACGCGGCACGTCGGAGCAGCTGGACCGGCTGATGAATGTGGCGGCTGGCGGGATCCAGTCGGCCGGGTTCGAGCGGTTCATGCAGTCGTTCTCGGAGTTCGCGTCAGGTGCTCTGTCGCGGGCAACGACCGGGCTCGTGAAGTTCTCTCAGGCCCTGGATGCGGGGAAGGTCGGCGGGGGGCTGCATGAGTTCATGCAGTTCGTTCGGGAGACCGGGCCGCTCGTCGGTGAGACGCTCCGCAATCTCGGTGAGGCGCTGGGGAATCTGGTTGTCGCCGCGTCGGATACGGGTGTCGGCGTCCTGACTGTGGCGAATGCGCTCGCGAAGTTGGTGAACGCGGTCCCGTCGGCAGCCCTGTCGGCGTTTGTGCAGCTGTACGCGGCGCTGAAGCTGGTGAAGGTCGGGATAGCCGGGGTGGCGGCTGTGGCTTCCTCTCGTGCGGCGGCCGGGGTGGCTGCGTTCGTTCGGGCTGCGCAGTTCGGTGGTGTCGCTTCGGCGATCTCGGGTGTGACGCAGCGGATGAGCACGCTGCAGAAGGTCGGCGGTTCGCTGGGTGTTCTGGGTGTCGCGGCGTTGGGGATCAACGAGTTGGCGAAGGCGTCGCGGGGTGCGCCGCCGGATGTGGACCGGCTGTCGGATTCGCTGAAGTCCCTTGCGGCGACGGGCAAGTTCACGGGTGAGCTGAGGTCCACCTTCGGGGACATAGATGGGTTCATCGCGAAGCTCGATCAGCTTGATCAGAGCACGAAGGAACTCGACACCGCGAAGCCGTTTCTGGACCTGGCGCCTGGCGGGCCGATTGTGGAGAAGCTGGCGGGGAAGGTCGATGACCTCGTCAACGGGACGAAGAGTCTGGGGGCGACGAAGGACGACTTCAAGGCGCTCGACGAGACGTTCGCATCGATGGTGAAGACCGGCCACGCGAAGATTGCAGCCCAGGACTTCGCAAAGCTCGAGGCCGCGATGCGGAAGAACGGCCGTTCCACCGAGTACATCAACTCTGCGTTCTCCCGGTACAAGGAGAAGGTGGCTGCCCTCAAGGACGAGCAAGATCTGGCCGCGCGCGGGATGGGTATCTTCGGTGATCAGGCTCTGGCGGTGCAGGGCAAGCTGGACGCACAGAAGGGCGCGGCGGACGGCCTGAGGGCGAGCATCCTGGCGCTGAACGAGGTCAATCGGTCGGCGTATGACGCGCAGATCGGTTTTGAGGCGTCCCTCGACAGTTTGACCGCTTCGTTCAAGGAGCACGGGGCGACGCTCAACCTGGACACGGAGGCGGGCCGGGCGAACGCTACGGCGATGTCGCAGGCGGCGAAATCGCAGGATGAGCTGATCGCCACGGGGCTGGCGGCGGGTGAGTCGCTGGGGTCGATGACGGGGAAGTCGCAGAAGCTCCGCGGCGAGATGATGCGGCTGGCTGTGGAGGCGTTCGGGGGGAACAAGAAGGCGGCGACGGAGTACGTCAACACGCTGCTGGGTGTGCCGTCCGAGATCAAGACGCTGGTCAAGGCGGAGCGTGCGGAAGCCATCACCGGGCTGAAGGATGTTCAGGCGGCGATCAAGCGGACGCCCGGTGCGAAGAGCATCAAGGTTGACACGCTGAACGGTGCGGCGATCAAGGCGTTGGAGGCTGTGGGGCTGAAGACGAAGCGCCTCCCGGACGGGCGTACCCAGGTGTTCACCGCGAACGGGAAGTCGCTGGGCAGCATCGGCGCGGTGGCGAGGGCCTTGAGCCGCCTGAACGGCAAGACAGCCAATACGTACACGACGCACCACGTCAGGACGAAGTACTCCACCCAGTACGACAGCAACATGGCGAAGTCGTTCCGCAAGGCCAGCGGCGGCCCCATCCGCCTTGCGGGCGGCGGCAATCCGGGGGGACGCATCGCGGGGCCGGGCACGAGCACATCGGACTCGATTCCGGCGATGCTCTCCGACGGCGAGTGGGTCATTCGGGCAGCCGCCGTGGCGAAGTATGGCGACGCGTTCATGAACGCCGTCAACACTGGCCGCTACCGCCCGTCCGGCTTCGCGAAAGGCGGTCCCACCAAGAAGCAGCAAGCGGCACGGAAGGCGGCCGAGAAAGAGCGGGAGGCCCGGAAGGCGGCCACGCCGGAGCTGACGATCACCCACTTCGGGCAGAAAGCGGGCTACCAGAACCCGGAGATTCGCAACCAGCTCCGGGCGCAGGACTCGATCGGCCCGCTGGTGTCGGCGCTGAACCAGTGGCGGGGCGTCATCATGAAGTCGACCCACGGCGGCACGGAACGCAGCCTGCTGCGGCGCCTCGATGCCGCAGGCGGCGCGCTGATCAAGTACCAGCGGAATCTCGACAAGGTCAACAAAAGCCTGGAGAAGGCGAAAGACAAACTCGACGACCTCAAATCGGCCGCCTCCCAACTCAGCAGCGGTGTGAAGTCGGGGATCCTGTCCGGCGCGAACATCACCCGCGCCGCCGGGGCAGAGGACTCCCGGCTCACCATCAATACCCTCCTGTCGCAGATGACGGGCAGCGCAGCGAACTCGAAACAGTTCGCATCCATGCTCAAGCAGCTGAAGGGGCGCGGCCTGCGCGGCGATCTGATCGAGCAGATCGCCGAGGCCGGTATCGAGGGCGGCGGGATGGAGACCGCGGCGGCAGTCCTCGGCGGCGGCAAGGAGCCGATTCGGCGGTTGAACGAGCTGCAGAAGCAGATCACAGCGAACGCGAAAGCAGCGGGGTCGACGGCGGCGGACGCCATGTACGGGGTCGGGCTCAAGGCCGCGGAAGGCTTGGTGAAGGGGCTTACGTCTCAGCAGAACCGCATCGAGGCAACGATGTTGATCATTGCTAAGTCCATGGAGAAGTCCATCAAGAAGGCGCTGGGTATCCGTTCTCCGTCGAAGGTGATGGAGCCGGTCGGCGAGTTCTCCATGCGGGGCGTCGAGGTCGGTTGGTCGAAGCGGCTCGCCAAGGGCCACACCATGCTGTCGGGGAAGACCCCTGCGTGGGCGTCGATGCTCAACGCGCCCCGCGCCGGGACGGCCGGCCCTGCGGCGGCCGGGCCCGCAGCGCCCGCCAGTAGTGCGGGGGCACGGCCGATCGTGCTGAACGTGTCCTTGGCCGGCCGGGAGTTCGGACAGATCTGGGTGGACGTCGGCCGTAAGGAAGTCAGTACGCGCGGTGGCCTGCGGGCGACGCTTGGAGGGATGGACTGATGGCGTTTCCCGATACGATCCTGCCGCTCCGGGTCGACCTCTCCCTCGACGGCACCACCTGGACCGACGTCACCTCGGATGTGCGCGGCGAGCAGCAGGTCCGCATCACCCGTGGCCGTTCCGACTGGGGGCAGCAGGTTGATGCAGGCCGGTGTTCGCTGGTGTTGGGCAACACGGATGGCCGGTACTCGCCGCGGAACCCTGAGGGCGCGTATTACGGGCAGATCGGCCGGAACACGCCTTTGCGTGTGAGCGTGAACACGGGGTCGGTGGCGCTGGACCTGCCGGGCGGCGCAGGAGATTACGCGTCGACCCCGGATGCTGCCGCCCTCGACATCACTGGGGACATCGACGTCCGGATCGACGCGACGCTAGCGAACTGGGTCTTGCCGGACTACCCCTCGTCCGGGCAGTTGGACTTGCCCCGCACCGAGCTGATAGCCAAGCGGGCGGCCGGGCAGATCTCCTGGGCCCTGTACATCGCAAAGAGCCGCCCGCACTTCGAGTGGTCCACCGACGGATCCACAGCGAACTTCGTCCGATCCTCCTACGACCTGCCCCTGACCGCCTCCGGGCGTCTCGCCATACGGGTGGCGCTGGACGTCAACAACGGCGCGGGCGGCTATCACATCGCTTTCTACACGGCGCCGACAATCGACGGGCCGTGGACCGAGCTGGATTCCGGTGACGTGGGTGGCGGCACTACGTCGATCTTCAGTAGCACCGCGAGTCTGAAGATCGGTGACGCGACTGAGACGACCACGTGGAATCCTGCGCTGGGTATCGTGCACGCGGCTGAGGTGTACGACGGGATCGGCGGCACCCTCGTCGCGGCCCCGGATTTCACCGCCCAAACCTCTGGCACCACCAGCTTCGCGGACTCGGCGGGCCGGACGTGGACACTGGCCGGGAACACGGAGATCACCAACCGCAAGACGCGGTTCGTCGGAGAGGTCGCCTCGTGGACGCCCCGCTGGGAAACCGGCGGCATGGACGTGGTGACCGAGGTGGAGGCCGCCGGAGTTTTGCGCCGCCTCGGGCAGGGCGCGGTCCCCGTCAAAAGCCCCTTCTACCGCGAGTTCACCTCGGCCGGACGGGTGGACACGGGGATCGTCGCGTACTGGCCGATGGAGGACGGCGCCGAGGCCACGTCGCTCGCCTCCGCCTACGACGGCCACCCTGCCATGAAGATCACCGGCACCGTCACCCCAGGCGCCTACTCGGACTGGGTGGCCTCCAACGCGATCCCCACGATCGGTACAGGCTCGCTGAAGGTATCGGTGCCGTCATACGAGGTCACCTCCGGCGTGACCAGGCTGGGGTTCTTCGCGAAGGTTCCGGCGGCCGGGGTGGTGTCGACACAGCGCCTGATGTCGCTGTCGCAAACGGGCACGGCCCACGTCTGGTCGGTGTACGTCAACACATCGGGAAACCTGGCGGTGCGCGCCTACGACAATGAAGGCACCCAGATCCACGACTCCGGGTTCGGCTCGGACAGCATCAACGGCCTCGAAAAGTACGTTGTCCTCGCCCTCGCGCAGGACGGCGCGGACGCCGACTACACGCTGCAGGTCGTGGACATCGCGGACTCCCTCGCCACCGCGGTCCCCGACGACACGTACACGTCGTTCACGATCACAGACACCGTCACCTCGTACACCACCAGTCGGGTCACCCAGATCCGGTTCGGTGAGGACGGCGCAATGAACTCGACCGTGCTCGGGCATCTCGCTGTCGGTAACACCAGCACATCGTTCAACGCGACAGCGGGCCTGATCGTCGGCTGGAACGCCGAAGAGGCCCCCTCGCGGATCTCCCGCATCGGCGGCGAGGAAGGCATCCACTGCTACGCCACCGGCCCGGGTGACGAGCAGTGCGGACCTCAGCCGAGCGGCACGGCACTGGACATCATGCGAACCGTTGGCGATGTCGACGAGGGCATCCTCGCCGAGCTGCGGCCCGTGCTGGGGATCCGGCATGTGACCCGCGCCAGCATGTACAACCAGGATGCGACGCTGACCCTCGACTACACCGGGTCAGATGGACTGGTCACGCCGCTGGACCCCGTGGATGACGACCAGGCCGTCACCAACGACGTCACCGTGCAGCGTGACGGCGGATCCTCGGCCCGCGCCACCCTCGATGAAGGCGCGCTGTCGACGCAAACCCCACCGGACGGCATCGGTTTGTACGACACGTCGTACACGCTGAATCTGCTGGACGACACCCAGCCCGCCCACCATGCCGGGTGGCGGCTGCACCTGGGCACGTGGGACGAGACCCGCTTCCCGCAGGTGTCGGTGAACCTGGCGAACGCGCCGGCCAGCATCGAGAACGCCGCGGCGGTGGATGTCGGCTCGCGGATCCAGATTGCTAATCCGCCGGTGTGGCTGCCGCCGGACACGCTGGATCTTCTGGTGCAGGGCTACAGCGAGTTGATGGACCAGTTCACGTGGACGATCTCCTACAACTGCACCCCGGCCGGGCCGTTCAACGTAGCCACGGAAGGCGACGCCCTGTACAACCGGGCAGACACCGAGGGCGCCCAGCTGGCGGAGGCGCTCACCACCACGGAGACGGGCGTGGATGTCCTGACGACGTCGGGCCCGGTGTGGACGACAGACGCCGGGGAAATGCCGTTCTCCGTCCGGGTGGGTGGTGAGGTCATGTCGGTGACCGCCTGCACCTCCGCGGCGAAGGACGACTTCTCCACCAACCAGACCGACAGCTGGGGCAGCGCGGACATCGGCGGGACCTGGACCAACTCCGGCGGCGCAGCCGGGAATTTCGACGTGGCCGGAGGTGTCGGCACGCACACCATGACCTCGGTCAATGTCTCGCGTAGGTCCTCGCTGACGGCACCTCATGCGGATTTCGACATCTACGTGGACATCGCCTCCAGTCAACTGGCCACGGGAGACACAATCTGGGGCGGTCCCATGGCCCGGTATGCCGACCTCGACAACCTGTACATGACCCGTGTCAGTTTCACTACCTCGCAGACGATCCAGTTCACCATCCGCAAACGGGTGGCTGGGGTTGAGACGCAGCTGGGTTCGACCTTCACGACCGGGCTGACTCATGTCGCCGGAACGTACTACCAGGTGCGCTTCCAGGGCTCGGGGACGTCACTGAGGGCGAAGGTGTGGCAGGTCGGCGACCTTGAGCCGGGCCCGTGGCATGTCGAGACGACGGACTCCTCGCTCACGGCCGCCGGGTCGGTCGGTGTCCGCTCGATCCTCGGATCGGCCAACACAAACGTTAACCCGACGGTGAATTACGACAATTTCGAACTGGTCAACCCCCAGACCTTCACCGTGACCCGCAGCTCGAACGGCGTCACCAAAACACATACAGCGGGCACGGATGTGCGGCTCGCCTATCCGGCGTACGCGGCCCTTTAGGAGGCGACTGATGGCATTTACCCAGTGGGCGGCCGGGGCACGGATCACCGCGGCAAAACTGGCTGCAATGTCCCCCACGTGGTCGGCGTGGACTCCCACGTGGACCACGGTTTCAGGGACTGCTCCGGCGTACGGAAACGCGACCGTGGACTGTAAGTACGCGCAGTCCGCTGACACGGTGTTCTTCGAGATGGAGATCACGTTCGGGTCAACATCGACCTTCGGTGATGCCGTCAATACAGCGAACTGGCGCTTCAGTCTCCCTGTAACCGCAGCAGAGACCCAGCTCATATCAGGCATGGGTGAAGTCCAGGGCAGCTCCACACCGGAACGGTGGCCAGTGCGCGCCCGTGTCGATACGACAACCACGTTTCAGGTGGAGTGCTCGGGCCGCAACTACAACAACACCGCAAACACAAACAGCGGAATCGTGGACGCGGTGACGCCACTCACGTGGGCGTCAACGCATCGGATTCTGCTCTATGGCCACTACCAGGCCGCTTAGGAGAACACATGCCAAACGTCGTGCAGTACCTGGATTCCATCCAATACGACGGCACCAACGCCGCACACATCTGCGGAACATGGGCGGATGTAGAACTCGCATCGGAGGACGAGACCGGAATGGTCGTCAACATCGTCGGCGACTCGGTGGTACCGACCCCGGTCCCACTGGGCTACTGGTTGATCAAGACCAGGCCGTTCCCGAACGAGTTCACGATCAAGAGCCCTGCGCAGTACGCGGCACAGTACGTCGAACTCCCTGCCGGCGGGTGAAAGAGAGATACGACCATGGCCACACCACCGAGCGCCGCCACGTTCGCCGCACTCCTACGCGCCGAGGGCCTGACCGTCGTCGAAGTAGGCGACTGGGAACACCACAACCGCAACCACAAGGGCGAGTGGGGCCCCGTGCACGGGGTGATGATCCACCACACAGTGACCAAGGGCACCGCCACCACAGTGCGGATCTGCCGCGACGGATACTCCGCCCTGCCCGGACCGCTGTGCCACGGCGTCATCGCCAAGGACGGCACCGTCCACCTCGTCGGCTACGGCCGCGCCAACCACGCCGGCCTCGGCGACGACGACGTACTCGCCGCCGTCATCGACGAGAAGCCGCTACCCGTCGACAACGAGACGACCACTGACGGGAACCGGCACTTCTACGGCTTCGAGTGCGAGAACCTCGGCGACGGCAAAGACCCCTGGCCCCAAGCCCAACTGGACGCCATCGAGAAGGCATCGGCCGCACTCTGCCGCCACCACGGCTGGGGCGCGGCCTCGGTGATCGGCCACCTCGAATGGCAGCCCGGCAAGGTCGACCCACGCGGCTTCACGATGGCCTCCATGCGCCAGCGGATCGCCCAACGCCTCAACAACCAGCCCCAAGAGGAGGACCCCATGGCGGGTATGAGCAGCAAGGACATCTGCACGGCGGTGTGGGACACCGACGGCGTAGTCGGCGTCCCCGAAGGCTGGGGCACGGCCGGAAACACCGAATGGAAGCCCGCCTCGATCCTCATCGACCTCGGCAAGCGGGTCCGCGGCCTGGAGGCCGGGATAAAGGCGCAGGCCGTGACGATCGACAAACTCGTTGACGCCGTAGCGGCCGGGCCGGTCGCCGACGTCAACGCCCTCAAGGCGGAGATCCGTGCCGCGATCGAATCCGTGACCGTCCGACTCGATGTGGAGGCCTGACATGGCTGCACCCGTAGAGGCGAAGGTGAAGTCGGCGACGACCGCCACGTTCCTCGTGTCCCTGCTGATCGCCGTACTGAATGCGGTGGTCGCCGACGACGCCCTGCTCGGCCCGCTGCCACCCTGGCTCCAAGCCGTCGTCATCGCCGCCGCACCCACCGCGGTCACGTTCCTGTCCGGCTGGGCCGCACGGCACACCCCGCGCAGCCCCGTCTCGGGCACCTGATCCTGCCCGATGCGCGCGCCTTGGAGGTGGCATGGACGCCGCCATGGTCACGGCCGTAGCCGCACTCATCGCGGCACCAGCAGCCGCGGCGGCAGCCATGTACGGCCAGCGAGGCGCGAACAGGGCAGCACGGGAGGGCACGGCATTGACCGGCTACGACAGTCTGACAGCGCGTCTCGTCGCAGAGCGGGACAAAGCTGAGATGGATGAGAAGGCCGCGGATGCGCGGGCGAGCGCTGCCGAGGCGAAGGTGTCCGCTCTGGAGGCGGAGATCACACGCCTCCAGAACCTGGTCACGCAGCTTGGGGGACATCCGTGACACGTGCCGAACAGATGTTGTACCGCAGCCGTCACCTGCTGTGGATGGTGGCCGCGCTCCTCGTCCTCGGCGGGGGCGTCGCCTTGTCGCTGCTCCTCATCCACCGGGAAGCGGACGCGCGCGCGGAAGTCGCCCGCGAGGCGGACCTTCGGGGGACCGCGGTGTCGACGCTCGCCGGGGATGTACGGGCGCTACGAGCACAGGTTGAGGCCGCAGGGGGGAAGCCGGTTGCTCCGGACCCGACGACGGCCGTGGAGGATCTCCCCGATCGGGTAGAAGTGCCGGTGCCGATCCCGGGACCGCGAGGACCCAAGGGCGAGGCAGGGTCCCAGGGCCCGTCCGGGCCGTCCGGCCCAT